>DUHG01000022.1 GCA_013330975.1 Candidatus Bathyarchaeota archaeon | reverse complement strand
AATTCTTCATCTTTCCCGATCCGACTGGGACGGCGACATCATCCCCCGTTCTTACAACAACATCCCAGTCTGATATGAATATTGTGAACGTGATGCTATGGATGCAACGCAACGCCTACGAAGAATCAACAATAAGAAAAATTGCAAAGCTCCTGCGACACATAAAGAAGAACTGCAACACAACCGACCTAGAAGCGGTAAAATTCTACGTATCTACGAAGAATTGCTGTAATGGACCCTCCAGAGAATAGGGGGACCAAGCAGGATTTGTCTAGCACAACGTGACCTTGGCAGTCGTCGCTTGACATAAACCTCAACCCAATCCGCATTTCATGCGTCACGTTCTTATTGACAACATTTCAGTGAATTAGAATTATATTAATCTTATAAAAGATTCTCCCCCAAAATACTAAACAAACGTTTAGAAATGCGATGAAGAATACAATCCGCAGGAATCTTGCCTGCATTAGATAAGTCTCGTTAGGTAGCGATAGAAGGAAAGAGCGGGAAGCATTGTGTGGGATTTTTTCAACAATAATCCTCTGAATGCATATGATATCTTAAAAATAATAAACATATGTCAGATAAATTTATATTTGACTAGACAATACTGAGGTACAAAATCACTGAATTGGCAATACTATTGAGGGATAATATGTTTGTAAAACAAGGCTCAGCAGGTATATTATGTCGTTGCATTTACTGCCACGGCATATTCAAACTGTTCAGTTACAAAACTGATAGTGATGCGACCTCTTCTGAATTTGAATGTGACTGTGGGCGTGTCATAAAAATCGAAGAGCAGAAACTATCACCAGCCAAAAGAGTTGTCGAACTAAGTACTCCTTCCATTTCTAAGGAGGTGGCAAAAAGGTGATTGAGCTTACGATTGCATTCATTGGCACAATATCTCTATTCTTTGCATTTGCTCATTACAAATTCGAAAAAGCCAAGAGAAGCCACAAAACCGAATAAAGCGCTATTAAGCGCGCGCTAAGGAGGGAGAACAACTATCTCCATTTCTATTGTTCTTTCAGGTACATTTGCACCCCAGACTCGGAGTTTTGCTAAATGTTCTCCAATATCGACAGTGTTCAAGGCAATTATGGCTATACTGTAATGGCTAGCGTCGCCTGCACTTATTGTTCCAAATATGAGTTGACGTGTATTGGTTTGAAATGATTCTTCGATGAAACCTTCTGGAAGTTGAAGTTCTCCTCGAATGTCTTGAAGTTCGGGTTTTAAGAATCCACCGCCATTTCTCACGGAGATCCCAAGCGAGAAGTTGCCTCCTTCTTTCACTGTCAGTGGAGGAAGCGGATTCAATTCTACTTCGAGTGTCGGCGAAGACTGAAGGAACAGAACGATTCCTGTTGTGGTTGCGACCAAAATTGCAAGGACCGCGATCAAAGCGATTAATCGTCGCTTTATGACTATTCCCCCGACATCAGAACTAACTGTAAGATATGAAGTAAAGCTTTAAGAAAATTGCTGAAGACCACTACAACCGCTTCCAAGAGCACAACACACAACTGCTATTATTAGACTTCCTCATCAATCTCTAAATCCTCTTCAGAAGCAAAACCCAGTTTCAAAGAACA
Organism: Candidatus Bathyarchaeota archaeon; assembly: GCA_013330975.1. Classification (GTDB taxonomy): domain Archaea; phylum Thermoproteota; class Bathyarchaeia; order Bathyarchaeales; family Bathycorpusculaceae; genus UBA11855; species UBA11855 sp11852u. The sequence goes on along the minus strand of DUHG01000022.1, from coordinate 4,822 downwards.
CGGACTCCTCAAGAGTCTCTTGGCAAATTGGCAAGCGGTGACACACTCAGTAAAGTCCAAATAATCCCTGAAACCGAAAATGCCCGCATTTCCCGAAAAGTTGCCTTGAAAGGTTTAAAACCTCAAAAAAGGCATTATAAGCAATAACTCGTGGGTGAAGACTTTTGGGTGAAAATTATGCGCCACTCGTCGGAGACACTTATACTCCTGACAAAATTCGAGTAATAATCCCAGTTGGCGGAAGAGCAACTCGACTTCTACCCCTAACCGCTGAAACCAGCAAAGCCTGCCTCCGACTGCTGAACAGACCACTCGTGGAGTTCTCGATTCTGTCACTCGCCGCCCAAGGCATACGTCACTTCATCTTCGGAGTCAAAGGCTACACCAACTACAGGGACCTATACGACTACTTCGAGTCAGGCTACGGTTTCTCTGTGAGATACAACATCAAGCCTCGAATTCACATAAAATACCAACCCAACGTAGAGGACTTGGGAAGCGCAGACTCAGCAAGAATAAACATAGAATACTACGAGCTAAACAACCCAATCTTCGCTGTTCAGGGAGACAACATATTCGACATAAACGTGAAAGACCTCATGGTCTATCACAAAAAGAAGGGTGCCATGATGACAATAGTGCTTAGAGAAGTGGAAAATGTTGAAGGTTTAGGCATAGCCGACATCGACAAAACAGGGCGCATACGCTGCTTTGTGGAGAAACCCGAGCCAAAAGAAGCACCAAGCAATTTGGCTAACACAGGTCTTTATGTCCTTTCCCCAGAAATTAGGAAAGTATACAAAGAAAAACGAGTACGACAAATCGTTGAAGAAAGAAGACGACTGGATTTCGGTTATGACTTCATACCCTACCTAGCTGAATCAGGTCACCCAGTTTACGGTTATAAACTGACGGGCAGCTGGTTTGACGTGGGCACCCCCAACAACTATTTGGAAGCCATGAGGAACCTTTTGAACGGTAAATTCAGCATGCTAACGGAGTTCGGAGGGAGAATCAGCAAAAAACAACCAGTTTGGGTCCAAGGCGAAAGCGGAGATTCAGAAAAGCGAAGGCAAGAAATAATCCGAAAGATCAAACAGAAGAAGATAACAATCGAGGGCACGGTCCTCATAGGGCGGCACTGCCGAATCGAAGACGGTGCCCAAATAGTCAACTCATGCATAGACAACTTCACACGAATCGGCAGAGACGCGGTAATAGAAAACTCGGCAATAATGGACAGAACGATAGTTGAGGAGAAAGCTGAAATAAACGACAGCATAATCGGCAGACATGTAACTATCCTCTCGAGCCGCCAGAAACCAACACGGGTCTGTTCAGTCTCGGTAGTCGCTGACGACGTAACTTTAGACGAAGGTTGCTCTCTCTCGGCAACCAAGATATATCCACATCAGAAAGTAACCGGCGAATTTACCAACCAGACACTAATGCTGGGCTGAACCACGCCAAAAGAGCAATTAAGCTTTGAACCATTTGAAAATCAGATATTTGATACTCCCAGAAACCCTGTCCGGCACTGCGATAATGAACCTTTTGCGGACTGTCGTGGCAAGCCGCCCAGCTTTAACGATTTCAGTTGCAGAAATCTCACCTGTTGGATTCTTTACAGACACCATATAAGGCGCATGCTCCACCCCCGGTCCATACTTGTAAACGGCGAAGTCGCAGCCGAACTTGATGCCCGGGGTAACTATCAACCCGCTCTCTCTCAAATCTTGATATACCGCATATTTCTCTTCGAAGTCATCATACAACTCTTTGGCCTTTTGCCGCAGCTTCCTCAATCCAACTTTCTGTTCTCCCGGGCTTTCATGAATCGTAACTGTGCCTCTTTGAGCCAAGTATAATCCCTCCATAAGGTCCAGAATTAGAGGAACCTTGAATTCAGGTATTTTTGGCTTTGATATTCCAAGTGGCTTCCCATAATACCCTTCTTTGTAAAGCTGAGAGCCTTCTTTGGAGTCCCAAACAACGAGAAAGTTCTCAATTAATTCAACCTTCGCTTTATGGGTCATGTAAGCTCTTTTCTCTGTATCAAATTGCGAAAGACAACGTTCGAGTGGCGTCTGCTGCATCCTCGGCTTTGTCTGCTGAGTTTTCCAATAGCTGGATAGTGTCCCTCAGAAGCAGCAGTACTGGTACGTCGAGTTTGCTGCTCAATATTTTTATGGCCAATGAACGGTAAAGATCGTCCACTACTCTTTCTGCAATTTCAACTTCCTTGGCTTTTTCCAAGGTTTTGGCTGATCCGTACGTGAGAACCATCATTGTCTCCCTGAGCTTGAGAACTGAATCAAGCACCGCCTCTGAGAGCTTCACCAGATCTTTCCTAATATCGCTGGGCACGGTCCAATTGTGATCCATTATCTCAACGAGGTAGAACGCAATTCCCTCTGAGAAATCGGCGATTTCGCTGGTGAGGTTTGTGAATCTGAGAAAGTCTTCTCTGCTTAACAAAATTGCGCCAATTTCAGTGAGTTCTTGGGACACCATTCGCCTAGCTTTTATGACCTCTTCTTCGCCTAGTTTAATCTCGCTGAGAAGTTGTCTTGCCATTTCTTTGTTNNTTGACTCTTTCTTCAGTTTCTGATGGAAGTACCAACTTCATCGCCCGCCAAATAGACTGTAGCCTTTTACACTGGTATTGCTTGCGTGCATTAAAAAACCTAGCTACCTTGAGCAGGCAGTAAACGACCCATTTCCATGAACTCTTTCTTGCCTCGGAAATATTTGTGAAGCAGCTCAGGCAAATCCTTAATTTGTGTTCGTACTTGCTGCCAAGAATCTCGGTCTCTGATAGTAATCGTTCTATCTTTCAAGGTGTCGTAGTCTATCGTAATGCCCAACGGGATTCCTGCTTCATCTGCTCGAGCGTAACGTCTGCCAATCGAACCTGTTTCATCATATTCAACTGTAAAACCTTCTTGAGTAAGCAGCTTTCTTATCTCAGTTGCCTTCTCAACCAAGCCATCTTTGCTCAAAAGCGGATATATACCCACGTGAGTTGGGGCTATGCTTCTGGGGAAGCTCAATAGCACGCGGTCATCTTTGACTTGATATGCATATTCTAAAGCCACATAAAACAACCTATCGGAGCCAAAGCTGGGCTCGACAACGTGGGGAACAAAGCGTTTTCCACGAACAGCGGTCTTTTGGACTTTCAGCTCCACCTGCTCAGGCATGATTTTGTAGTCACCAGCCATATAGTAACCCTTCTCAGCTAGCGACTTTGCGATTTCCTCTGGGTCAGCCCCTTGCATTATTTCAGCAACTTTTCCAGCGTCTTTTTTGAAAGCTGGACCAAGTCTCGCCATAAGAGGCTTTACCGTTTTTTGTTCCTCTTCTACAGGCGTTTCAAATTCTTTGTACACTCGCATATCGGCACCGCTTTTCTTCATGTGACTATCGAGATCATAGTCCGTGCGATATGCGTGACCAGAAACCTCGATCCATCCCCATCGTTCAACGTAAACTTCTTGGTCAAAACTCTGACTCGAATAGTGTGCTTTTTCCCACGGCAATTTTTCGATGAAACGCTGGTTCTTCGCTGGAACCCCAATCTCCATGAGCAGTCTTTTTGCCATAGCCATGAAAAATGCCTGCCACTCAGAGCGCACGATACCTTTCTGAAGCGCTTCCTTGACAGAAACTTCAAAGGTTTCTTCTGACCTTTCTTGCCTGTTTTTTGCAAGCAGAATCGGCAAGACTTCTTCCTCCACCTCATCGAGGTAACGACATTCTGGGGCTTCAGGATCGAAGAAGAACTCCAGATCCGCTATGGTAAATTCCCTGAGCCTAATCAATCCTTGGCGTGGAGAAATCTCGTTTCTTAAAGCGTGCCCTATCTGGATGACTCCAAAAGGCAGCTTGTCTCTTGCGATCGTGTACAAACGGTTGAACTCCACGAAAATTCCTTGGGCCGCTTCAGGTCGACCGTAACCGACAGCGCCAGCATAAGGGCCTATCGTGGTTTCGAACATTGTTAAGAATTGCTGTGGTGGACTGAACATACCGGAGCATTCCGGACACTTGACGCTGTTCTTCTCAAGAGCACCTGCGATTTCCTTGAGATTCATCTTCTCTGCTTCAGATGAACTGATTTTTCCGTATTCTTCAAGAAGATGATCTGCACGAAACCGTTTCTTGCAGTTGGAGCATTCCACCATGGGTTCTTTGAAATGGTCGACGTGACCAGATGCTTCAAAGACTCTCCCCGGAGTTATGACCGAAGACTCAATTTCAAGGATACCCAGCCTCGTCACAAACAACTCTCTGATCTTGTTTTCAATATTCTGCTTCAATCTAGCACCCAGAGGACCGTAAGTGACAAAACCGCCTGCTCCTCCATAGATTTCGAACGACTGCCAGAAAAAACCTCGGCGGCGAGCCAACTCATTAACGGCTGTGAACTTGTCCCAAGATTTGTCAGATTTAGCTTCTATAGCCAATTCTTGCCAACTCGTTTTTAGCTTAATTCGACCAAAGAGATTAAAATGTTGCCTCAGCAAAACCAGACAACTAGATCTCCTTCAGAAAGTAATCAAAAGATGCATTTATATCTGAACATTCAGCTGAATGCACAGCGTAGCCTTTTATAAGGCAATTACAAATAGAACAAGCCGAAATAGGTGACAGCATTGGCAAAGGTAAGAGTTGCGCTAGTCGGAGTTGGAAACTGCGCTTCAGCTTTCGTTCAAGGCATAATCTTCTACGGAAGCTCAGAGAGTGATTTTACTGGACTGAGAAACCCAACAATCGGCGGTTTGGAACCGAGCGACATTCAGGTTGTTGCCGCGTTTGA
>DUHG01000174.1:5285-7578 GCA_013330975.1 Candidatus Bathyarchaeota archaeon | reverse complement strand
CATGTGTCGTAGCGCTTCTCTTTGCAGGTATTTATTTTGGAAATCCGGTGAAAGAGGATTATGCTGATGTTTTTGTCGGTGTTGACGCGGCATACGACGCACCTGAAGAAATAAAAATGCGTGTTGACGCGATGGCTGCCTTCACAAATGTTTTCGTGATAGGAAGTACAGGCATAACTTTCAATGAAACGAAGCTCACTGACCTTTGCCAATACATCTATGACAAGGGATTGAAGTTTATAGTTTACACAGACGATCACGAACCTCCTACTTTGCCCTCAAGGCAATGGATTGAAAACGCCAAAATTCGATGGAGCAGCCGCTTTCTAGGTTTGTACGTTTATGATGAAGTTGGTGGAAAACAGTTGGACCTCTACGAATGGAGAATTGTTGAAAAAGCAGATAACAACAGCGATGCAAGAAATCAATTCGTAGCCCATATCGATAGTCTAATACAGGTCGCAACTTCGAACACTACAGCAAATGAAGGGATTCAAGTTTTCAGTTCAGACTATGCGCTTTACTGGTTTGATTACAAAGCAGGATACGACGTTCTTTTTGCAGAATTTGGCTGGAACTACAGCAGACAAATGAATGTCGCGTTCTGCAGAGGCGCTGCTGAGGCCCAGAAAAAGGAGTGGGGAGTGATGATAACTTGGACTTACAGTGTGGAGCCATATCTTGAATCAGGAGAAGAGCTTTTCAAAGACATGGTTTCAGCATATGACAACGGAGCAAAATACATCCTGATCTTCGACACAAATGAGAACTACACTAATGGAGTACTCATGGAAGAACATGTTCAGGCAATAAAACAGTTCACACAATATGCGCATGCCAACCCTAGAAAGTTTGGTCGGGTCAGCGAAAGAACGGTGTTTGTTCTTCCCAAGGATTATGGATACGGTTTCAGAGGCCCAGAGGACAAAATATGGGGGCTTTGGGAAAACGATGCCTTCTCATATGAGCTTTCAGTCAAACTAGGGGTCTTTCTTGAGGAGTATGGCAACAAACTGGATGTAATCTACGATGACGACGTGGACTATGATCGGTTGGGATATGACAAAGTCATTTTCTGGAACGGAACTACCCTCAAACGATAGGTCACCTGCTATTCAATGCTCTTTTTAGAGCATCCAGCACATTTTGCTTGCCCATCGCTAGAATGTAAGGTCCAAGCCGTGGTCCCTGAGGCGCACCCATGAGGACCATGTAGAGGGCTTTAAAGAATTCTCCTGGTCGTATACCGTTGTCTTTAGCTGAATTGAAAATGGCATTCTGGATTTTGTCTGGGTCATTTTCAGCTTCCAAGACTTCTATTAAGGCTGATATTGCGGTTTTCTCCTTGTTTGACAAACTCGTCTGTGTTTCTTTTATTTCCTCAAAATCGCGGACCCAATTGAAAGCGTAGTGGATTCTTCTTCTGAGAGCCTCGTCGCTGCGCTGACTCTTTTGAAGATACCCATAACTCTGGAGTTTTTCCTCTATAAATTCTTCAGTGTTCTCCTTGGGCGCCATTTTGGCTAAGAATGTGAGAAGGTTGTAAGGCACATGTATGCTCTGGCTATTCGGAGGCTTCATACCCCAACAGTGTTCATAGAGACCTTTTAGCTTCACAAGTTCCTTTTCATCTTTCACCGATTTCTTGCCNNTCTAATGTGCGAGTTCCAACAAACCGCTTCAACATCAAAAGCAGCAGCGACTGGGGAGAACCATACTGGAACCAGACTTGTGGAGTAAAAACGTTACCAGAAGATTTGCTGATCTTCTGACCGGTCTTGTTGAGGAACATTTCATATCTAGCGTGTGATGGTGGCTCAAAACATAAAATCTCGCGACATATTCTATCGTTTATCCGCACCGAATCAGCTATGTCTTTGCCGTAGGCCTCAAACCTTATGTCTAGAGCTCGCCAACGTGCGGCAAATTCGCCTTTCCAACTCAGCTTTCCTTCGCCAGTTTTAATGTCGACTTCACCTCTGTGCCCGCAACCTGCGATTTTCTTTCCACGAATTTCTAAGCCCTCACAGGCGTAGAGAACCTTGTCAGTCTTGGGATCAAACGAGAGGGCTTTCGTGGTGTAAATGCGTCCACATTTTTCGCATACGGGAAAGAAGGGAAGAACTTCAGTGTAGCGGTCTTGACCTACCTCTTGCTTTACTATTTCGCCAACTTTATGAGCACTGTTGAGCAGTGTTCTGGTTTCTTCCAGCAGAAGTCCCCTTTTGTACGCCTCGTTTGCAGACATGTAGACGTGCTGAATACCACAAACCTCCAATGCTTCAAGCAGAAG
>DUHG01000174.1:0-5251 GCA_013330975.1 Candidatus Bathyarchaeota archaeon | reverse complement strand
CTTCCGCTCTCTATCGATGACTTTCTTGGCCATGATGTCGTACCATGTGCCGTGTCCAATGATGTTTTCGCGCATAACACGTTAGCCTCCGCAGAAGTGACTGTCAGAGGGAATAAAAAAACGTTTAGAAACAAAGAGAGCCCTCGATAAAGAATAGCTAATGCAGAATTCCCGCGACAAAGAAACAAACTCTCGATCTCGCAGAGACTATTCTGTGAGGTCTATCTAAAATATGCCAAACTTAGAAGAAGGTATATCGCCTTTCAAAACCGCGCCAGTTGCACCATCCATGATCAGCTGGAATTGCTTCCCTTTGTATTCGTATTTTATGAACCAAACGGGCGCGTGAAGATACAACATTTGCTTGACGTTAAAGTCGAGTTTCAGGTCAATTATCCGGTCTACATCCTTCTTGAGGAGAAAGCGATGGTGAGCTTCAATCTGCTGTCTTGCCAGCTCCAAAGCTTCATTTTTTTCGATTTCGCTATTTAAGATCTTTGCGAAACGCTCAATCCTTCGGAAATCATAAGGAATCTTGCCTTCCAAAGGAACATCATATTCACGTGCCGGAAAATCACTTGCTTCTCTAGCTAGAACAAGCCAGTTGTACTCTTTCTCAAGCGTGCCTTCTTTAATGATGGGCGGGCTAATCCGCTCGAATATTCCCTTGTAGGTTGTTTTTGCCTCGGCAGAAACGACCCAGAAGGGAAGGTAAACAAGGTTTTTCTCCGATATTTTGGATTTTCGGGCTAAATCTCCAGGTTTGAGAAACCCTGATGTCATCCAGTCCTTGGCAAGACTATCAATTCCAGGCGCATCATATTTGTTTAGCAGCAAGGAGTGCTCGAACGAGAAAGGTTTTCCGGTCTCAATGACCGTTGTGAAGCCGCAATACCGACAGCTGGTCACTAGCTCGCCTGGTTCGAACTCAACTGGTCCCCCGCAGTGGGAACACTCAATGTGCTGAGCTACGGCCATCTTTCTTAGACCTTCAGCTTTTCTCTCTTCTTTATTTCCCTTGCAACAATTACTCCTGAAGCTGAGCCTTGTATCAATCCGCGGGTTACGCCGGCACCGTCTCCAATGGTAAACATGTTCTGGATTTTTGTTTCCAGAGAGTTGGTCAACTGAAGGTGGGAGGAATAGAACTTCACTTCTACTCCATAGAGCAGCGTGTCACGTGAGTGAACGCCGGGGGCGATAATGTCTAGGGCCTGAAGCATCTCCCTGATGTCGGACAAGTATCTGTAGGGTAGTACGAAACTCAAATCGCCTGGAGTGGCATTTTTCAGAGTGGGAACAACCACGCTACGAGCCAGACGTTCAGGCGTGGATCGCCGTCCAGTAACCAGGTCGCCCAGGCGTTGAACCATAACCCCTCCGCTCAGCAGATTTGAGAGCCGAGCTATATACTTGCCATATGCTACGGGTTCTTTGAAGGGTTCCGTGAAGGATGTGCTGACGAGTATTGCGAAGTTTGTGTTATCGGTTTTTCTCTCAGCGTAGCTNNGGAGAGACGCAAAACGTGCGCATCATATCGTCGAATAGTTTTGAATAGTAAACTAGTTTGGGCTCGTAAAGGGCTTTTGTAAGTTTTTCCATGACTGATGCTAGAAGTTCAACCCTTACGCCGATATCTACGGGGTTATTTACGGTTTTTAGACCACGCATTTGGGCTTCTGTCATGAGCCATTCTGCGCCGCTTCTACCCGGAGCGATTATTACATATTTACCCAGGTATTTTCTGCCATCAACGGTCTCAACACCGCTGATCGTGTGGTTTTCCGTAATGAGTGCTTTGACGTCAGTCTTGGGTTCGAAGGTTACTCTGCCATTCAGCTCTTTGCGCATCATTCGGAGAGTGTCGGCGCACTTTTCCGTTCCCATGTGGCGGACTTCCTGCCTTATTAGTCTCAATCCCGCGAGGGATGCTTGTCGTTCAATCTCATCGACTTTCTCGGAGTCGCCACCGTAGACTTGCTCGCTTGCACCAAATTTCAAGTAAACACGATCGACGTATTTCACGAGCGCTTCCAAGTCTTTTTGAGAAACATATTGGTTCAGCCATCCGCCAACTTCGGTGGATAACGTTAGTTTGCCATCACTGTAGGCGCCTGCTCCTCCCCAACCAGAGAGAACCGAGCATGGTTCGCAGTGGCGGCATTCAAAACCTCTGCTCGACGGACATTTGCGTTGATCGATATCAGGACCCCTATCCAGAATCAAGACGTTGAGATGATTCTTTTCGGTTAGCTCCAATGCTGAGAAAATGCCTGCAGGACCAGCGCCGACGATGATTACGTCATATTTCAAATGGGTATGTCTCCCTGGAACCCAGACTTACATGTAACAACTAGCATATATTTTTAGCTAGGAAGGCAGTTCCCGCAAGTAGCTATCTTTTGTGAGGTATTAGGCAGATAAATTCCAGAGTTTTGTTGCCGATGTTTCTGAATTGATGCTGCTCATTTGGAGGCACGAATATTACATCGCCAGTTTTGAAAGAGAACGTGTTATTTCCGTCGAAAAGCTGACCTTCACCCCGAAGAATGAAGACTTCGTGTTCCCAAGGATGCGAGTGAAGGGGGCTATATCCGGTTGGGTCTATTTCAAAGACTCTCATGTCAAAGTTGGGAGCCCCAATTTTCTCGGTGATNNAATGAACAAAACCGCCCAAGGTAAGTATCGTCTCGAGATATATCTTGAGAACATTTATATTGTCACAATCCCATCCCAACCAGGATAGAAGCATGAACAATGAAGTCAAGAATGAGAGCATGGAAGAATTCATCTCAGACTTTTCTAGGTTTTACATACTCACCATATTGTACGAAGGACCAGCTCATGGCTACCAGATTCTTAGTCGATTCAAGAAACGAGTGAAGAAAGAAGTAAGCCCAAGCCTGGTTTATCCTTTCTTGCAGCAGTTGGAAGAGAAGGGTTTAGTAGAACACGTTTTGAAGCCTATAGGAGAAAAGGAAAAAAAGGTTTTTGAATTCACTCCAAAAGGCAGAGAGATAGCTATTCAGCTTTTCAAACGATTCGCTGATCTAGTTTCGATTGCAATTGAGCCAAGCCTCTATGTTTGTGCGCATTGCGGATGCAAGGTTTACGAAGGAGGGCATCAGGAAGATGTTGATGGGACAGAATTGATGTTCTGCTGTATGCATTGTGCCCGCTCTTTCAGAGAAAACAAGAAAATATCTTGAAAAGTCTGAAGCATTCAATCCTTGATTGCTTCGATAAGGCTCATGATATTCCACAGTTTGACCCGTGTGTAGGGCGGCATATTCGGGTCCTGCAGAATCTCGTCCAAGAGTGAAATAGCGTTTGAAGCTTTAACGGCCGGCGTATATTCCTTGGTTTGAAGGGCATTCATTGCGTCCTTGGCTGATCGCCTGATGTTTCTCGGAGTCGTGCTGTCCTCTGAAACTTCAGAGAGCACAACCAAGGCTTGTTTGATCCGTTCTTCGTATTCTTCGGCCTTTTTCTTTCGCACCATAAATATCCATCCTAATCCTTTCTCCGAGTCGTCAAGTTATATAAGCTTTGAGACGTATTTATGTTGGGGTTCTGTGAATGGAGAAAAATAGTGAAGACAAAGATATCAAGCGCATGGCAGAGCTTCTAAGGAAGGGGGCAACTTTGACTGATTTGACGTGCCCAGCGTGTGCTTCGCCGCTTTTTAGGTTCAAAGATGGAACCCTGTGGTGTGGAAAAGACGAGAAGAAAGTCATAATTGCTAAAGAAGGCGATACAAACTCTGAGAGTTCTCAGAATTCTGCTCTGGATGCTCTTGAGATTACACTTACTGCGAAAGTGCAGGAAATACAGGGAAAGATAAAGGAAACAGAGAGTGTGGATGAACTGCAGAAATTGAGCAGCGCACTCTCAGAACTGCTGGATAACCTGGCTAAAATCAAGAAGATGAAGAGCTAGCAATGGAAATGCTAGGTCGGTACGACAACTTTCCGGAAAATATTCATAGAATAGACAGCTTCACTTTTTCCCTTCCAGTAAGGAAGATCCAAGAAAAAATCATCCAAACCTTTTGTGATATGAACGGCAAGACAGTTTCTGCTGCGGAAATTGACCAGAAAGCACTCCGTGACTGCACGATAGTCTTTGAGACAGGTGTCGCTGAATCAGGAAGCTTCAACTACCTGAATGAAGGAGAAGCTTCCAAGTTGCTAAAAACCATTAAGAAGGAAACAATGGGCGTCATAGATTTCTTTCTTGCTACGTGCTACTACAGAAACAAAGGAGAGAAGAAAAGTCCGCTAAAGTTTGACTATTTCCTTATGCGAACTGTCTTCCTCGAGAAGTCTCTCGAAATGCGGATTTTTCACGAGAGGGGACCAAGATATATTTCGCCAGAAGATGTGGGAAATTTTCTGATTGGAAGAATCAACAAGTCATCTTCGAGGAGAATCCTCAAGAATGTTTAGTCAAAATTTTCTAGTGAGAAGAAATAAAGCTCCGCACAACTGAGAAAATCTCTTCGGCTACTTGATTCTTGGCTTTATTCCCATCGATTCTCTTAAGCATGCCTGCCTTAACAAAGTCCAAATATAACGCGCGAACTTTCTTCTGTGTCGTCAAGTTTTCCATAACAGACTTCTCTCTTTTCAAACGACGCATGACTGTCTCCAATTNNCCTGCAGCGCCCTGATAGGCTAAAGATGAGTAGATGTAGCGATCGGAGATCACGATAGTTCCTTTTTCTAAAGCTGGCAATACCTCATTTTGAACGTGGTCAACCCGATCGGCTGCGAAAAGCAAAGCTTCAGCTGCGCTGGAAAGACGTCTCTTGCCGTAGAGATAGCTTTCTCTTATGAATTTGCCGACTTGTCCGTGGCTAGGCTCGACCGTTAGCACTGCATTGGCCTTATCCTGCAGCTGTTTTGCCAAAAGTCTCGCTTGGGTACTCTTTCCAGATCCGTCGAGACCTTCTATGCAGATGAAGAAGCCCTTCTTGGTCATATTTCAAACTCACCGCGTCAAGGTCAGACATTATTAAGGAGACGGATAGATATACGTTGACAAGGTCTCGTGGAGTCACAATAATGCCAAAGGTGTATTGGGGCGAGATAAAAGATCCTGTGCATGGTTACGTTTACGTAACGGAAAATGAGAAGGACATAATAGATACTTATCCGATGCAGCGGCTGCGGAGGCTTAGGCAGCTGGCTGGTTCTGAATACGTTTATCCTGGAGCCAACCACACCCGTTTTGAACACTGTCTGGGAGT
>DUHG01000153.1 GCA_013330975.1 Candidatus Bathyarchaeota archaeon | reverse complement strand
TATGTTCTGATGGGTAAGTCCTTGCTTGATTTGCCTTCCAGTAACGCAGCCTACGCATCTGTGAAGGAGATACTCAGGACCGTAGGCTACGTCTAACACCAGTGGGCAGCAATCAAGTTTCTGAATGTCTTGTAGAAGCTTACCTTTGTCTTAATTCGCCATTGCTTTTGTTAGGAAAAAATCGGAAAAGTTTAAAAAGTGTGTAAGGTTTGGGTACTGATAAGCCTTTATAGAGGCACTCAACTTGACCACCAAAAACGTATCTCTGAAGATAGGCGAAATGAAGACAAGCACTGGTCTTGTCAAGAACCTTGAAGTTTCTATTGGAAGCCTTGTTNNACGACACCAAATATCCTGAACCCATGGGTCCCACCCCGATGCCCTCCATGACCGCGCTCAGGGACTGGGACATGAAGCTCCTCAACAAGTACAAGCCTTTTTACATGCCGGATTGTGATCTCTGCTGTCTTTGCACCTTTGGCAAATGCGATTTGACAGCTGGAAAACGCGGCGCCTGCGGCTTGGACATCGCAACTCAATCTTCTCGTATCGTGCTTTTGGCTTGTTCCATTGGAGCTGCATGCCACACAGCACACTCACGGCACTTGGTTCACCACTTGATCGAGAAGTATGGTCGCAACTACCCGCTGGATATCGGGGGTTTAAACATAAAAGTTGAAGCACCCGTCACCAGATTGGTTACTGGGATAAAGCCTGAAACGTTGGGCGACTTGGATGAAGTTTTGACTTATGCTGAAGANNGGCGACATTGCTCAGATTTCAGCCTTAGGTTATCCAAAAGCCGACCCTGAAGCACCGCTTGTTAAACTCGGTATTGGAAGCGTTGACAGAACCAAACCAGTTGTAATGTGTATTGGGCACAACGTGGTTCCGTCAGTGGGAATTATCGATTATGCAAAAGAAAACAAAGTCGACGATCAAATTGAAGTAGTTGGTTTGTGCTGCACCGCACACGACATGACACGATATTACAATCGCGCTAGAGTTGTTGGACCAATTAGCTGGGAGCTACGATTCATACGTGCAGGACTAGCAGATGTGGTTGTACTTGACGAACAATGTATCCGAACGGACGTCTATGACGAGGCAGGCAAAGTGGGCGCTCCTGTAATCGCAGCGTCAGAAAAGAACTGTATGGGGTTCAAGAACCGCACAAACGACCCGGCAGACGAAATCGTCGCTGACCTTGTAAGCGGCAAGGTCAAGGGTGTATTGATCTTAGACCCTGAAAAAGTCGGCGAAGTGGCAGTCCGCGTCGCCCAAAAAGTTGCTCCTATACGAAATAGGAAGCAAAATCTTCCAACTCTAGAGGAAATTACACAGATCGCTAAATCCTGCACGCAATGCAAGATTTGTCAACGCAATTGTCCACAAGACTACAACATTTCAGCAGCCCTAAAAGCTGCAGCTGGAGGCGACTTGTCGCTACTAACCGAACTCTACGAGAACTGTATTGGCTGCGGAAGATGTGAAGAAGCTTGCCCGCAAAAGATCATGGTACACAGCCTTATCGTAAAAGCAGGCGAAAAAGCCATGTATGAAGAAAATAATTTGTGCCGTTGCGGGAGAGGTGCTGTTTCGGACGTTGAAATCCGCAACGTTGGCAGCCCAATTGTTCTTGGGGAAATTCCGGGTATTGTCGCGGTAGTAGGCTGCAGCAATTATCCAAGAGGGGGCAAGGACGTTTATGACATATGCAGAGAATTCGCGCTCAGGAGATATATCGTGGTTCTGTCAGGCTGCTCAGCTATGACAGCAGGCAGCTATCGCAATAGCGAAGGCAAAACTATCTATGAAGAATTTCCTGGTGAATTCGCTGCTGGAGGGGTTCTTAACGTTGGCTCATGCGTTGCGAACAGTCACATTGCCGGGGCGGCAATAAAAGTCGCAAACATATTCGCCAAACGTTCGCTAAGAGGTAACTATGAAGAAATCGCGGATTACATACATAATCGTCTGGGAGCTGTGGGTTTAGCTTGGGGGGCATACTCACAGAAAGCTGCAGCGATCGGCGCAGGCTTCTGGCGCCTAGGCATACCAGTTCTCGTAGGTCCACACGGTAGTAAGTATCGACGTATGCTCTTGGGCAGAGAAGACAAACCAGAAAACTGGGAAGTCCTCGATGCACGCACAGGCAATAAAGTCAATGTCGGTCCGGCACCAGAACACCTGTTCCAGACAATTGAGACCAAGGAAGAATGCATGGTGGCAATCGCAAAACTCTGCATCAGGCCAAATGATACGTGGAAAGGTCGCAGCATAAAACTGAGCCACTATGTAGATCTTAGCAAACGATATCTAGGCGTTATGCCTAACGACTTACACCTGTTCGTGCGGACAATGGCTGACGTTCCAATGACGATGAAGGATGAGTTCCAGAAGATCTTGGAAGCGAACAATTGGAAAGAAACCGTAATACCCGACCCAACGTTGCTTCCTAGAATGGTCCGCAAAATGAAGGAGTGATAGAACATGTCTTGTGAACCATGGCAATGTGCAGAAATAGCAGCAACTAAGAAGGCAAATCCCATTCAGAAACCTGAGGTAGCTGTGGCGATGATTAAGAAAGCCTCCCGTCCCCTCCTCGTAGTTGGCAGCAACGCCACTGAAAGGTTCATGGAAGGTAGACCGCTAATCGAATACTTGATTGATTTTGCCAACGCATCCAAAATCCCTGTAGTAGCAACTGCTCACATGGTTGGAGAATTCCTAAAACGCGGGTACCAGCCAGCTGCCTTCATGTCTGCAATGGATATCGGAAATCGCGTCGTTGATCCAACCTGGCAAGGCATAGATGGCAAAGGGCATCCAGATCTAATCCTGTTCGTCGGTTTGCCCTATTATATGGAGGCTCTTATCCTTTCGGGGCTTAAGCATTTTGCACCAGACCTTAGGACTATGACGCTTGACAATCTTTTTCATTCTCATGCAAGTTGGTCCTTTCCCAATGCTACATTGGAGGAATGGGCAAGCAATCTCAAAGTCATGACTTCAAAATTTGAAGGAGGACAATAAGAAATGTCAATGTTTAAAGATATACCTGTGGATGTTGGCGTAATCTACGAAGGCGAACGCATCCGCAGGAACGACATGCAAATAGAACTTGGCGGTCCGAACGTAAAAGAAAAGTTTGAACTTGCCAAGGTCAAACCCTTGGAAGAGGTTGAAGACGGAAAAATAACCATTATTGGCCCTGACATCAAAGACATGAAAGAAGGCGGGGTCTACCCGCTCGGGGTCTTGGTTGAGGCTGCCGGAGCAAAAATCGATCAGGGGTTAGAAGGGGTCATTGAGAGACGCATCCACGGCTACATGAACTTCATTGAAGGTTTCATGCATCTGAACCAGCGCTATGATATCTGGCTGCGATTGAGCAAGAAATCCTTCCAGAAAGGTTTGAATAGCTTTGAATATATCGGCAAGGTTTTACATAGACTGTTTAAGAGCGAACTTCCAATTATCGAAAAAGTGCAGATAACTTTCATCACAGAACCAGCTAAGGTCTCTGAGCTTTACCCAAATGCTATGCAAGAATATGAAACAAGGGACGCTAAAGCACGAGGTTTGAAAGATGAGGAAGTGGACAAGTTCTACGGTTGCGTTCTTTGCCAATCATTCGCTCCAACACACGTTTGCGTTATCACCCCTCAGCGGTATTCCAACTGTGGTGCAATAAGCTGGTTCGACGGACGTGCCTCAGCAAGCATAGATCCCAAAGGACCAGTTTTCGCGATAGACCGGGGTGAATTGGTTAATGCCGAAAAGGGAGAGTTCTCAGGGATAAATGAGGCCGTCAAGAAACGCACCCTAGGCGAAGTCACCAAGGTCTGGCTCTACACTGCTTTTGACCACCCACACACTTCGTGCGGATGCTTCGAAGCTGTATCCTTCTACATCCCNNATAGAATACATGCGTTCCTCCAAATTCTTGGCTGCTGACGGCGGATGGAACCGAGTGGTCTGGTTGCCCAAAGAAATCAAAGAACGCGTGAAAGACTTCATCCCTGCAGACGTGGTGGACAAAGTTGCAACTGAGGAAGACGCTCAGAATATTGATGCGTTGAAAGCGTTCCTTAAGGAAAAGGGTCACCCAGTTGTAGCAAGCTGGACCGAAGAGGCTAAGCCGTCTGCTGAAGAGGCNNAGAAGGAGCTATGATGCCAGTGGCTACTGCAGCAACACTACCAATCATGGCTGGTGGCTTCAAGATAATACTGAAAGACGCGAAGATATACGCCAAGAAAGTCATAATTCGTTCGATAAAAAGCGAGAAATCCTAACGGTGAAATTCCTTGGCTGCCAAGAAAAAGGACGAAAGCATGTCTGGCTTAGGTCTAAGTCCTGATCTGCTTGATTTGCTGGCCAAGTTTCAAGAGGTTGAACTTGAAGACTTCGAGCTTGAAGCAAAGGATTTGGAGCTTTGGCTAGAGTCTGGGAGCGTGTTGCCGAGACTAATCCCTCAGGCAAAAGCTGCTGCTCAGCTGAAAGCAGGAAAACCCACATCTCTGTTGTCTGCACAGTTCACTCCTCCGGTTGAGACTTATCCAGGCAAAATTACCGAGGTAAAGCTTGGAGCTACTCGAGGCGAAGGCGGAACGCGTGGAAGGTCAGTAGTTATAGGTGGCGAGATTTCACCTCCGTATTACTCTTTTGAGCGTCCGATGCCGAATCCACCAGTGGTAACGCTTGACGTCTTTGACATGGAAGTTCCTTTGTCAAAAGCTGTCAAGATGCATGTGAAAGATGTTGTCGGCGACCCTGCAGCGTGGGCAAAGCTCGCAGTGGAGAAATTTGGAGCAGACATGGTCACAATTCACTTGATCAGCATCGATCCATTGCTGAAAGATGCCACGCCTAAAGATGCGTGCAAGACAGTTGAAAAGGTATTGCAATCAGTAGATGTTCC
>DUHG01000006.1 GCA_013330975.1 Candidatus Bathyarchaeota archaeon | reverse complement strand
GGCACTCAACACAACCGTGACATATGGATGGCTAATCTCCGACGTGACCAACAATGGACCCGCTGACACTGCCGGTCTGCAAGGTGCAACAAGGCAAATCCAAACCTCTGTCGGTCAAATTGCTGTCGGAGGTGACATAATCGTCGCTTTCGACGGTACAAGAATAAGAAATACAGATGATCTTTCGACCTACTTGGAAGAAAACACCCTTCCGAATCAGACAATCGACGTAACCCTAATTAGAAANNCGGGTGAAGTTACGTTCCATGAAAGCGGAAATTGGGATAATCGGCGGAACCGGTCTTTACGATCCAAGCCTTCTTAAAAAGGTTGAAGAAGTCACCTTGAATACGCCCTATGGTTTACCCTCAGACGTAATCACAGTCGGCGAATTGCAGGGCAGACGAACAGCGTTTCTTCCACGACACGGAAAAAACCACACTATCAGACCAACCGGGGTCAACTCTAGGGCGAATATCTTCGCATTAAAAATGCTCGGAGTTCAGCACATACTTGCCTCGTCGACGGTAGGTTCTTTGAAAGAGGAGTATGAACCTGGCAATTTGGTATTCATCGATCAGTTCATCGACCGCACTACGAAACGTGAGCAGTCTTTCTACAGCGAAGGCAAAGTGTGCCACATTTCAGTTGCAGACCCAATGTGCCCTGATCTGAGAAAAATCCTGTCGAGCGTTGCAGAAGACTTGGGAATCAAAGCCCACTGCAAAGGCACCTACGTTTGCATCGAGGGCCCTCGCTTCTCGACAAAAGCTGAATCACGTATGTTCAAAAGCTGGGGCGCAGATATTGTAGGCATGACACTTGTGCCTGAATGCGTCCTCGCCAGAGAAGCGGAAATCTGCTATGCTTCGATGGCCATGGTCACTGACTACGACGTGTGGAAGGAACATCCTGTCTGCGTGGACGATATAGTCAAAACCATGAAAGCTAACATAGAGAACGTACGGAGAATCATCTTCGAAACGGTAAAGAGAATCCCAAGAGAAAGAAGTTGCGGATGCAAGAACGCGCTTAGTGGCGCTCTTGTTTAGAGGTGGGTAGGAACGGATGCAAGAAAATATTGGTCAAAATCTGGATGTCAAGGCAAAACTTCGGCGAATCCCCTCTTTCAAAGGTGTCGTCTTCTGGGACATCACGCCCATTTTGAAAGATAAACAAATTTTCCGTGAGTGCATTAGGCGGTTGGCGAATCGCTTCCGGGGAGAAGACATTGACGTTGTTGTTTCTAACGAGGCACGAGGCTTCATAATTGGAGCGCCTTTGGCCTATGAACTTGGTGTGGGCTTCGTTCCAATACGAAAGAAGGGCAAGCTGCCTTCGAAATGCGTGGATTTGACTTACGAGAAGGAGTACGAGTGTGATATCATTGAAATTCATGAAGACGCCATCGAAAAAGGCCAGAAAGTCCTTCTCATAGATGACTTGTTGGCTACAGGCGGCACGGTTAGGGCAAACATAGCGTTAATCGAGAAACTCGGCGGCAAGGTAGCAGGCATTGGCTTCTTGATTGAGCTTGACTACCTAAACGGAAGAAAAGCTATTGGCGAAAAATATGACGTATTTTCCTTGATCCAATGCAAGACACCAGATGACTAACAACTATTTCTCAGAACCATAGTCATGAAGCATATCGAACCACCGATCAAAGAAATGACTGGCTCTCAAATCGGGAAGTGGAATTGGAAATGAGAAAAAAATTGTATAGATGAAACTAAAGATAGGCAGGCAAGCTGTCTAAGTATTCAGTGAACAATAGGTCTTCGCCCTTGGGGAAATGGATGAACCCTTGGGCTTTTTCGTGGAGCGTTTGAATAATCTTTGCCTCAATTAGTTTTGCTCCCTCGCCGAACATTTCCTCAACGGCCTCGGCAAATTCATTGATTCTGAACGGGATTTCTTGCTTCTTTATTTCGAATGAGGTTTCCAACTGGGAGTAAACTAGCTGTCGAATTGGCTCTCCAAACGAGGAAAGGCTGTCGTCGACTGCTTCTGATATAACCCTCTCTCTGCTGCGGCGGGAGACCACGCTTCTTTTATCGTTGAGGCGTAAACTGACTGGAGTGCACGTTATTTGCCTGTTTGTTGTTTGTGCCATTCTTCTTCACTTGTGTATTTGTGTAGTACGGTATTTCTGTAATACTCAACTACATATTGCGTCGCAAGACTTAATATATCGGTTATTTTGTTCGGCGATATATTGCAAAAACCGATATATGTACTCTCCGTGACATGTTGAATAGCACTCCCAGAAAACTCTACTGCCTGATTTAGTCGAGCAAACCATCCATTTGTCCGNNCACCCGCAGTTCCCATATCCGTCTTCTATTCATACTAAATCTGCAGTATTGCTTGAGATTTTTCCGACGATAGCTCGGGCAACTGCGTCGGTGCCTGGGCATCGCCCCTCATGTTAGTAATAGACCTTTCATTTTGACCCCTTCCATGAGTCAATCAGCGCTTGTTTCTAAAAGGATACCGCAGGAATTTGGCTATAGTCTTTTTCAAATGAAGGGTGCGATTGACTATCTCCAAGCCCTTTCTGTGTATTCTTTTATCATTCTGGTTGTGTTGTAGTAAGAGGCTAGTGCGATAGATTTCTTTTGCATTTCTATCCATCTTTCCTTGTTATGGTAAAAAGTTGGTATTACTTTTTGCTCCAGAACATTATACAGGCCATGGGCGTCTTGAAGGTCAGTCTCGTGTTGATGGCCGAAAGCCCATCCTATCGCTCCTTCTTTTGTTTTGAATTCTTCGTCTATCCATCCATCCCAAGAGCTAACATTTATGACTCCGTTTGAAAGGGCTTTCATTCCGCTTGTTCCGGATGCTTCGTTGGGTGGTCTTGGCGTGTTTAACAGGACATCAACGCCGGCTATTAGGGTGGGGCTGATTTCCATTCCATAGTCTTCTATGAAGACGGTTGGGACTTCTCCGTTGATTGTTTCGCTCTCTTCATGAATCTGTTTTATCGCTTCTTTGCCATATGTGTCTCGCGGATGGGCTTTTCCGGCGAAAAGAATCTGCATTTTTCCTGCCCCTATTCTTTTTAGCCTTTCCCTGTCAGCGAAAATCAATGTAGGTCTTTTGTATTCCGCTATCCTTCTATACCATCCCAGAGTCAATCTGTTTCTGTCTAGTTTTACGCCGTGTTCGTCTTCTACTAGGTCCAAAAGAATGCTTTTGTTCTCTAGGTGAGCTTTCCAGACTTCTTCGCTGGGCAAAGTCATGGCGTCTTTTAGTTTTTCGGGGTCTTCTTCCCAACCTGGCAGATGGCAATCGAACAATCCTTTGTAACTGCCACTGGTCCATGAGCCAAGGTGTATGCCGTTCGTTATGTGGTCTATTTTTTGTTGAGGAAACATTTCTCTAGCGGCTTCAGCGTTTTTCTTAGAAACACCATTATGATAGTCGCTTAGGCTCATGGCTAGTTTTGTCATGTTAAGGTGGTTTTCGTCTCCCCCATATTCCATGATTTTGTCTAAGGGGAAAGAGCTTTCAAGAGTATTCTTGACCATTTCTAAGGGGAATCGTTCGTGACCTGCTGGGACTAGGGTATGGGTTGTGAAGCTGAATCTCTTCTTTGTTTCCCTGAGGTCCCAATTGTTTTTGTTTGCTATTTCCAGTGTTGCGAGTGCGGTGTGCCCTTCGTTCATATGGTACTTTCTTATTTTGTATCCAATTCTTTCTAGGAACCTGACTCCGCCAATTCCGAGGACCATTTCTTGCTTGAGTCTGTGTCTTTGGTGTTCTTCGTACGTTGTGGGTTTGCCCATCCAATAGCAGGTCTCGCTGATTTCCCTATCCTCTATCTTATTTTCTTCTATTTTTGTATCAAGAAAATATATTGGGACTTTGGTTCCGTGACCGTTTTTGATGATGTATTCTTCTGCGCCGATAGTTACCTTTCTGCCTTCGATCTCTACTTTGATCTCTTCAGTTCTTTTTCTCAAAACACCAAATGGATTTGATCTCTTGAGAACTNNGATGATATTTCAGCTAACAATAAAGCTGCAGACTGATAAAGTCTTCTTAGACGTGCGTTGTGGGTAATAACATTTCTCAGTGAATGAGGGATTGAAGCCAATCCATGATCTGGCGCCTTAATTTTTTTGGGAGTCTATGGTTGCGGTTCTNNCCGTGGTCTGGCATAGGACAAAAGCGGAGCGAGCGGGGAGATAAAGGCTGAGCATATTTTGACTTCTTGCTTCAGTATTTTCCACAATCGTAAAGTGGGTCTGCTGGGGTGACAAACGGTTATGCCCCCCATACTCTGATGCATCACAGTCTAGGATTATCCGGTATTCTCCAGGGGGCGCTTCAAAACGATAATCAGTGAAGGATTGATAGGGATTGAAGTTGAAGGCAAAGAT
>DUHG01000027.1 GCA_013330975.1 Candidatus Bathyarchaeota archaeon | reverse complement strand
TTCGCTATTGCCAAAAGAAACATGCAAAAAGCGGCAAAAGAAGGCTTGATAAACAGCTTCTATGTTTTCAACGCAGGCGACGACCTAGAGTTACTTACGGTTCATGAGAAGGGCGAACAAAATCAAGACATTCACCAACTTGCCTGGAACACATTCAAAGCAGCAGCTAGCAAAGCCTCAGATTTGAAGCTCTACGGTGCAGGTCAAGACCTGCTGAAAAATGCCTTCAGTGGCAATGTTCGCGGAATGGGTCCAGGGGTCGCTGAAATGGAGATAGAAGAAAGAAGATCAGATCCTGTCGTGGTTTTCGCCGCTGACAAAACTTCTGCTGGGTCGTTCAATTATCCTCTCTTCCGAATATTTGCCGATCCTATGAATACAGCTGGTCTAATAATCGACCCCAGCATGATCTGCGGTTTCAAGTTTGAAGTGATCGATACACTCGAAAACAAGTCGATAACCCTCAAGTGCCCTGAAGAGATGTATGANNCTGATCTGTGCCGCAAGCAGCGTAAGCAAACTCTCCTTAATTGCTGGAAAATACGTGGGAAAAGACGATCCCGTAATGATAACCAGAGCCCAGCATGGTCTTCCAGCGGTCGGAGAAATCTTGGCACCCTTCATGCACAGCTATTTCGTGCAAGGATGGATGCGAGGAAGTCATTGGGGTCCATTGATGCCCGTTGGTCTGAACGAATCCAAGTGCACAGCTTTTGACGGTCCTCCAAGAATTGTCGCATTGGGCTTTCAGGTCGCAAACGGCAAAATCTCATGCAACGATGATGGAGAACCAATGATTGCAGACATGTTTGACGATTGTGCCTTCTTGGGGGCTAGGCGTGAAGCTATTGACCATGCCGTGATGTTAAGGCGTATGGGCGAGTTTGAGCCCGCACGTTTGGGCGCTGAAGAAATGGAGTACACAACAATCCAGCAGGTTTTAGAGAAACTAGGCGGACGTTTCAAACCCATTGTTGAATAGTTGAAGTTCACTGAAAGAGGGGTTTCCTAGAGTAGCTTAGATAGCGCTGCGTATCTACTCGCGACNNAGCTGTCTTCTTTGACAGCTCAACGTCCCCCAAGCAATCAAACCACTTTTCAAAATCTTCTCTATTTAGGTGAAATTCGAGCGATTGCATCGGCACTTCTGGAATCTTGTCAAGGAAATCTTGGATTCCATCTGCGAAAAGATTTAACGGTGCATCCAAGCCTGCATAGAATTGGAAGGCTTTGTCTTTTTGCGACTGTGCCAATATGCTCGTAGCCATCTCTCGCGTTACTTCCGGGATTCCGAGGACTTTCCTGCCCTCCTCAGTTATCATATACTGCCCTTTCTCAGGAGCAACTACATACCCTGCACGAACTAGCCATATCAAATGCATCATCGTTGAATTCAATTTGTTTCCAGTTTCTTCGGCTATCTGCGCCGGTTTCAATTGTTTATCTCTCAAAAATAGCTCTTCCAGCACAATACGTTTAGCAGGCAATAAACTCATTGGCACGAACCACCAAGGTTACTATTCGTGTACTGGCTAATCAAACTTTTCCCTTCGATATGTTAACTCACAATTTTTTGGCGGGTTCCAAACTACGTCATATGACTTACAGTTCGAACCTCTCTGGATGACACACAAAAACTCAGAATTCTGATTTCCCACGATTGGAGTCCAAATAAGCAAAGTTTTAGTAGAGAGAGCACCATGCTAAGATTGAAAACGGTTGACCAGAAAATGAAATTTGCAGTGCTCGTCTANNACGATGAATGATGACGCAGGCTCTTTAGCAACACGAGAAATATGGCGTGGCATAGAAATTCATCGTCCCTTACACATCGACGTCTCGGATTCGCTTCCAGATGTAATCGCAGAAGACATAAGAAAATGGGGGCGAGGAATAGACCTTTTTGGCAAACTACTCGTCTACAACTATCTTACTGCATCGAAACTCATCAATGAGCTGATCAGAAAGGAAGGGATGAACTACGACGTCGTTGTTGCGCACGATTGGCTCTCAGTGATTGGCGGAGTGACGGTCAAGAAAGAGAGCAAGTTGCCTCTGGCATTCCACATTCATTCCACCGAACACGGCAGAACCCTCGGAAACGGATCTAGCGTTGTAAGTAACATCGAACTCCGGGGCGGCAGAATGGCTGACGTGATAGTTACCGTTTCCTACGCCATGAAAGATGAACTCATACAACTCGGCTTCCCACGTGAGAAAATACAAGTAAGCTACAACGGAGTTGACCCAAAGAAATACAACCCTGAAATGGTTACGAAGGATCAGAAACGCCGAATCAGAGAATCCTACGGCATAAAAGAAGCTGACCTGATGATTCTCTTCCTGGGGAGACTCGTGGGCGTCAAAGGAATCGACAAATTAATCATGTCCATGCCCCACGTCCTATCTAGGTATCCTAATGTGAAACTCGTAATCGTCGGCGTGGGCGAGCTGCAAGAATACTTGGCAAACCTAACTCGGACGATGCGGCTGAATGATTATGTGAAGTTCAACTTCAACTTCATCCCCGAGGAAGAGCGGATTCTTCACTATGCGGCATGCGACTTGGCCGTTTTCCCAAGTTACTACGAACCTTTCGGCATAGTTGCATTGGAAGCTATGGCAATGGAAAAACCTGTCGTTGTTGGGGCTTCAGGCGTTAGCGGAATGCGTGAAATCGTGGTTTGCTGTAGCGAAGAACAGTGTGGATTCCACATAGACCCGAACAACCCGTCAGATATTGCTTGGGGTATTATGAGCACACTCGAAAGTCCAGAGAAGCGAAAGTGGCTTGGAAAGAACGGTAGAAAAAGGGTATTGCAGGAATTTACTTGGAATCGAATTGCCGAAAAAACAGTTGAGATCTACGA
>DUHG01000111.1 GCA_013330975.1 Candidatus Bathyarchaeota archaeon | reverse complement strand
GAAGGGTGCATACAACGATTTTACTGTTCTGCCTTCCACCTCAATCTTAAACATCTTCTCTGGGCTGTCAATAACCTTTTTGAATACTTCATCGTACTCTGGTCTTCTAGCTAGTTTTTTGCCTGCTGGTAATTCANNTATTAATACCTAAGTCAAAATATCATGTTAAACGCTAGGTCTAATTACCGGCTGAGTTGTCAAGTACAAACTGAAACCGGCAAACCCCCCATTCTGCTCTTGCCTGGAAGATTATTGAAGTGAAAAGCAGGATTGTCTCACTTTGCTGTTGGGTCTTCTTCCATTAGTCCGAGAGCCAAAGCAACATCATGAAAACATCTTATTCCTGCCCAAAACACCAAGCTCTGCCTTTGAGATAGCGGAAAACTCAATTCGCAAAGATCTATTTTTTATCTCTGAATTAGATATAGTAGTTTAATGGGCAATGACTTTGAGAGTATTTGTTTTGATTCTCTTTGTTTTGCTTTTGTTTACTCCCATGATTGTTGAGTATTTTTATGCATCGGATATTGTGCCAATTCTTCAAAAGCTCTTTCCATTATGGGAAGACAAGCCCGTGGCAGTTGTTCTGAGTGATGTTCTGTTCATAGAGGCAGGGGTGCTGGTTCTTTTTGGGGCACTCATTGCTGGNNGCTCCAAAAAACCATTTTTCTGTCCGAAACAAACTGGTTTTGAGCTTTTAAAAACTTGGGGTGGTTTTTGCATGTTATTTTGGAAACTCTGCTGTTTCGATATACTCCAACAGATTTTCAGTTATGTAAGTTCCCGAATTGTCAATGAACATGTTGGAGGGTTTGTTTGTCCTCCAGTCGATGAACACCCGCAGCCTGAGATATTCCATTGTACCATTTCTGTCCACCCTGTAGTCTACAGCTATTGCTCCACTTCTGTCAACATAAATGGCTGAATAGGGGTATTTCTCTTGGAACTTTTGGGCTTCCAGTGTCTGATTTGTTATTGTTATGTATTCTTGGTCGCTGATTCCGGTGTCATAGAAGGTTCTTGGTCTATAGTAATCATATAGNNAAGTCATGTTTTGTGCTTCATGAAGAAACTCAAATACAATTGATCATAGTAAGATCAATTTGCAGAGGGTTAAAAATGAGACAGGCAGAGAAAGAATACAAAACAGTAGATGAATACATCGCATTTTTTCCAAACAACTTACAAATCAAACTTCAAGAACTTAGGCAAACGATCAGAGAATCAGCTCCTGACGCTGAAGAAGTGATTAGTTATGGCATGCCTGCTTACCGGTTGAGTGGCATCTTGGTGTATTTTGCTGCATTCAAGAAGCACATTGGCTTCTACCCCACTTCTTCAGGTGTTGAGGCATTCAGAGAAGAATTATCTGATTATGAGACAAGCAAGGGTACAATCAGATTTCCATTGAACAAGCCAATTCCACTTGAATTAGTGACCAAGATAGTCAAATTTAGAGTTGATGAAAACATGTGCAAGAAGAAACAAGCCTAAACAGTTAAGATGCTGGTCATCACCTGATTATTTATGCGAAGCAGGGAATTGACTCCTGACTTGATTGCGCCATGTGGGGCAAATTGTGGAATATGTGTGGCATATTTTGGCTATAGAATGGATGGCGAAAAGAGAAAGCATTCATGTCTTGGCTGCAGATCTAGGCAAAGCCTATGTGCCTTCATTAAGAAACAATGCTTTAAGCTGGCTGCCAACCAAATTGAGTATTGTTTTGAGTGCACAGTTTTTCCATGTGATAGGCTAAACGCACTTGACAACCGCCACAGAAGTAAGTATGGTATGAGTTTGATCGAGAATCTGAAATACATTAGAGATAACGGCGTTGAGCAATTTTTGAAATATGAAAGAGAAAGATGGGGATGTCCCAATTGTGGCAATGTAATTTGTGTTCACAAGCAAATCTGTTATGCCTGCCACGAAAAAACCAAAAACACCAAATTCAATGTTTGACCGTAGAGAAAACTCTGCCAAGAAAGACTTGTTAGGACCAGTCTTCCTATTTTGCGATTCATGAATATACCCTCCATTAAAGCTAAAATACGTGTTTGACCAAACCTTACTTGGTGTTCTATCCTTGAAAATTAGCAAACTTGATGGAATGGCTGTTATCACTGCTGACGCTTTAACTCTCGGAGAGGTTAATGGCGTTTATGCCGACATTGGAACATGGCAAATAACCCATTTAGATGTGAATTTAACCAAAGAGGCAGCAAAGGAACTGGGCTATCAAAAACACATGTTTGGGTCAGTAACCGTGTGCTTGCCAACTGCTGATATTAGTCAAGTGGGCAATGTAATTACTCTAAATAAATCCCTCCAGGAATCCAAAGGCTTGAAGGAAAGCAAAGCTGAATAAGCGGTAGACTATCCAGAAATATGCTTATTGGATACATGAAAAACTGCTTGTTCAGGGTGGTTTTCCATGCATCACCCTCAAGAGATGACGGGAGATATTGAATTGGATAGTTCTTCTTCCAATCTTTGCTACCATCCCCTTTTGTTTTAGCGGGACATAACAAGACTTGTCGTTCATTTTAATCAGACAAAAGCCCAAAGATTTCTTTCGAAGATTTACTAACCTCCAGAGTTCTTTTCTTGATCAGAACTCTCTTTTGCCTCGCTCTTCTATATTCAATTCTAGATTTGTAAGCTATCCAAAGTCCACCAATTGTCATAATGCTGAAGAACACAACGTTCAGTACATCAAAAAGGGTTGATTGCTCCAAATTGAAAACCGATATCATATAAGCAATTATTGTGCCAATAGTAGGTCCAATAACTACAAGAGCCAAACCAGTTCTGAATTCAGCCAAAGCCGTTCTCTCCTCTGCTAGATAATTTCTTTCTAAAGCTAGTAAGGTTCGAATTTTTGCTAGAACCTCCATCTCATTTGTTCCATCCATTTTTCTCATCTTGCTTATGCTTAAAGCACATTTGATAAGAGGCAGTTTTGGGGCGTAGAGCAACTTTGTTAAATAATGTGCTAGTTTTACTGTTTTAGCTGTTCTTTAAGTTTATCAAATTCTTCTTCAAGTTTTTTGACTCGCTCTTCTATCTTTTTCCTTTGCTTTTGTGCTGCAACTGCAAATCCTGCAGACAGGTTTTTGTTCACCTAATTGATTAATGGTCAAGTTAGTCATAAAATATTTTTGTGTTGATTTTTCAGATTGAACTGCAATTTCTTCCCATTAATCATGGCAAATATGCTGTATCTGCTTCTTCAAAAACCCAATATGCTTTAAAACGCCACACATTGTTCATCAAACAAAGCGTATGTGCCTTTCAACAAGTCCATAAGCGATAAAATGCTCTAAAGTTCCTATTTTGAGCGTCTGGAAAACTCTCAGTTTTAAGATAAGAAAACCTAGCCGAGCCAGGAACACCATCGGTAGGCAGCCAAGAAAGCTTGCGATTGCTCCATGTCCAAAGACATCTGAAGCAATGTAGTAGTAAGTTTTGGCAAAATGATAGATCATGCTATGACTGAAGCTAACAAAATAGGTGTTAGACGTAGAACTGTCAGTCTTCTTATTTGCGTGTGGCTACTGTACCGCTCCGCTAACAGAGTCCTATTTTGCTATTTTTGGGAATACCCATAGACTTCTATTATTTCCAATTGTGGTGGAATATCAAAGACTATGTTGCCATGCTCATTCGTTTTTGTTGTTGAACAAGCCTGAATTATGTCATTTGGTATCTTGTATAATGCCTCTGGAACTGCACCTGCCTCAATGACAGCTCCAGCTCCCCATGCAGGAATGAAAGTTCCATATTCAACACTTGTTGTAGCCATTGTTTCGTCTTCTAGTATTTTGTACTTGTAGACTATTGTAAGATTCTCCACAGTTGTTTTGCTGTAAACCGTCACCAAGGAATGACCCGCAGCGAAGAAGCTTACCTCATAAGGAAGATTCACTTTGTTGGGTGAGAGCTGTTTCGCAACTTCTTGTTCAACTAAGGCTTCAACAATCGGAGTGGGCAAAGATAGCGTTACAATATAGCTTGTTGCTGCACTGACCACTACTGCAAGGATTAGTACAGTCAAATATTTTGTTTTTTCATTCATTCTTCATGCACCATTTAACCTTGCTAGAGAGTAATCTGAGACTTTCTAAAACACTTTATTCTTGCCAGAAGCACGGTGAAGTTCTGCTTCTGAGCGTCTAAAAACTTTGCCAAAAAAAGAGAGAAAAGAGAGATAGAAGAAGGGGCAATATTTGCATGCTGAGGTGCTTGCCCAAGAATTGGATTGTGCCTCAGGAGCATTGCAGAGAAAGAGATCTGGTTTTACTGTCCCGGGGGACAACATGTATTCATCAGTTGAAAAGTCACAGCATATGTGGGGTGAACACGGAAAAGTCTTTTATGAATATCATTGTATATAGTGCTGAAAAACTGAACTGCAGCAAGAGTGTTTGAAATTTGGAATGGGAAAACCTAGTTGCGGCTGGCGTGTCTCTGCTTGTACTCTTCGTCGTCTACAAGTTTCTCATGAAGCGGATAGAGCGAAAGCTGAATCGCAAAGAAATCCCGCCTGAGGCTCGCAACGGAATAGTGCTAGTAATCAGACTCTTTGTCCTGCTTGCAGCCGTTATGATAGCTCTCTGGGGAGCAGGAGTTGACACCAGCTCGCTATATGTGCTTGGAGGCATAGCTGCTCTGACAATATCCTTTGCTTCACAAACGACGTTGGGAAACTTTGTCGCTGGAATCTATCTTATTTTGGCAAAGCCTTTTCGCCCAGGAGACTACATTCGCGTGGGTACCGCAGGAACAATCGAAGGCGTTGTCAAGCAAATAACACTCAACTATACTAAGCTCCAAACAATAGACAAAATCTATTTCTCCATAAGCAATCAGCAGATTNNGATTCCTCGGTGAAATTCGTGTTTGTCATATACGTCAAAGACCCTAAAGAGATTTTCACGTTGAAACCTCAAATGGTCGGGGATCTTCTCCGCGCTCAAGAGAGAGCCAAATCACAAAACCAATAGTGCCTTGCAAGTTTCCGAATGTGGACCACTGGCTTTCCTTCGGTTCCTTCGCGAAATTCGCAGATCTTTGGCTAAGATCTCAAAACAGAAGAATTAGGTTTTCGGGACTGATTCCTGAAAGAGTTTAATTAATGTACTGGAGGTTCTTGTCTTGGTTGGCCCTGATTTCCTTGAGAGACTCATACTGTGCCTCAACTAGGATCTTCAGTGCTTCGATGTTCTTCTTTATGCTGTCGATCTCCATGTGTTTTTCCAGGACACCTGACTTCTCCAGCTCTTCATCAATGTTGCCTACTTCTATTTCGAGCACTTTCACTTTGAACGCGAAGATCTGAAGCGTGTACAGTAGGCTCAGCTGGGCTGAGAGCCTCTCTAGCCGGTCTAGCTCGAATGCTTTTCCGAAGAGGGCTTTGACTTTTTGGGCTTCTGAAGCGTCTTTTGAGAGGAGTATTTGCTCGTATATGGGAGCTTGTTTCGCTGAAAATTCCTTGTTTTCTTCGAGTGTCTTCTGGATTCTCTTGGTGGTTCTGTCTAGCATGTCTAGGACTTCGTCCAAATCTGTGCGCCTCTTTTTAGCCTTGCCTATTGCGAGGAAGGAGTATTTGTTGTTTTCCACAAAAAAGCCTTCAACTTGAGATTCTCGCAGAAATTGGAGATTTATGTGTATTTCATTATCTCTGCTTCAGTTTTTCGTGGTGCAAAAAACTTAAACGTGCTACGCCGTGATGTAGTGGAAGGTGCGAGGGTACCCGAGCCAGGTCTAAATAGGCGGCCAGA
>DUHG01000028.1 GCA_013330975.1 Candidatus Bathyarchaeota archaeon | reverse complement strand
GAAGTTTCAGAAGAGTTTGTCACTTACATAGATGGCACAGCGTCGGAAACAGTTGAGAAGTTTAAGGTTCATGATAAAAGCGGACTATACGCGTGGGCTACCACAAGGAAGACAATTGCAGACTTGTTTAGGAAAAGAAACAAGGAAGAAACAAGAGACAAAACGGCTTTGACTGTTGAGAACATAAGAGACTTGCTAGAAGACAAAGTCACTAATTTGGTGGTTATTTCGATCTCAGACCCGTTTGCCATCAAGGAGCTGGCAATTAGCCTAACACAAGATTTGCTCGCAAGGAGGAAGCGCAGATTCACCGTAAAACCCTACGTTCTCGTCGTCTTCGATGAAGCCCAAGAGTTCATATCCAGCAAGGAAGGGGGAATAGATGGCAAATGCTCTGCGCACGTGGAGACACTGCTGAGGCAGGGTAGAAAATACGGCTTAGGAGTCTGCATCGCTACCCAACGGATAGCATATTTGAACACAAACGCACTTCAGCAGCTTCACACTTACTTTGTCGGCACCCTGCCTAGACCTTACGACCGCATGCTAGTGAGCGAGACATTCATGATAGATAAGGGCATACTAGAGAAGACGCTGGAGTTTGCGCCCGGAGAATGGCTCTTGTCAAGCTATATCGCAACAGGAATGGAAAATGTTCCCATATTTATTAAAGCAGACAACTCAGAGAAAGAGATAGAGAAATACTTGAAGGCTCTGCCTGAGATAAGCAAGACATAGAATAGGAACACTCGCTGAAACTAAAGATGCGATCTTGCCTTCGGCTTGTGAGAAAGACTTGAATATTTATGACAAAAAGGTTGTTCAATTCTAATTTTGAGTGTTCTGGCGAATTGCTGCAACTCATCCTCACTAGTTATCTCTGATCCTAAATATCCATCATTCTATCGTTGCCCAACCCATGGCGCCAGCTTCTTCGACTGAGACGCTACGGGCATGAATCTCCAGTGGAGTTCCACATACTTCAACTTGATTTGGGCAGAAAGTAGAGGACAGCTTTGAAGAAATTGGCGGTAACTTTTTTAGAAATAGAAGTCATATGCCGTTAAAGGTAGGTCAATTTTGAGTTTTGGGTATACAGGAAGGATACTGCGGGTTGATTTAACTCACCGCCAGTTCAGAGTGGAAACACCTGAAGAGATTTTCTACCGACTATATTGCGGCGGCAGAGGCCTGATCAGTTACTTTCTCCTGCGCGACCTGGAAAGGGGGATTGATGCTTTATCTCCTGAAAACGAATTGATATTTGCCTGCGGTCCGGTAACCGGCGCTCCAGTGAGTGGAGCTGGTAGGCACAGTGTCGGCGCCAAATCTCCTTTGACAGGGGGTTATGGCGAGGCAGAAGCTGGGGGTTTTTGGGGGACAGAACTCAAGAACGCTGGCTATGACGCGATGATTTTTGAAGGAAGAAGCGAAGAGCCAGTTTATGTCTGGCTAAACAACGACGAAGTCGAGGTGAAAAATGCCTCGCATCTTTGGGGAAAAGAGACTCTTGAAGCACATGAAATCATAGCAAATGAAGTTCATTCTCCTTCAGCGAGAATAGCACTAATCGGTCCCGGAGGAGAAAACTTGGTGCGGTATGCCTCAATAATTCACGACTTAAAACATGTGGCCGGTCGATGTGGCATGGGCGCTGTAATGGGTTCCAAAAACCTTAAGGCGGTTGCCGTAGAAGGGACAAAACCGGTTAAGGTAGCGAAGCCCAAGAAACTCAGACGTCTCTCTTCTTATATGGCCAAAAATGTGGACAAGCTGGCTTACAGCCTTCATAATTATGGCACCGGGGCTGCCATGGATGTTTACGCAGAGACTGGAAACCTTCCGGTTAGAAATTTCAGAGAAGGTTTTTTCCCCAAAGTAGAACAAATATCAGCGCAGACTATCAAGAAAACTGTCAGCATCGGAATGGGCACGTGCTATGCTTGTGTGGTACGATGCAAGAAGATAGTGCAGATCCGAGAGCCAGAGATTAATGTGATCCCAGAGTATGGTGGTCCAGAATACGAAACCCTTGCAGCGTTCGGCTCAAATTGCGGAGTCTACGACTTAAAAGTCATCTGTAAAGCTAATGAGCTTTGCCAGAGCTATTCCTTGGACACAATAAGCACTGGCGTGACGATAAGCTTTGCAATGGAATGCTACGAAAAAGGCATGTTAACAGATTCTGAGACAGATGGCATGCGTTTAGGCTTCGGCGATTCACGGACCATGCTGACGTTGATTGAAAATATAGGGAAACGAAAAGGAATAGGCAACCTTTTGGCTGAAGGTTCGGCGCGAGCGGCACAGCAAATAGGCAATAATGCGGGAGATCTTGCTGTTGAGGTGAAGAGACAAGAGGTGCCGATGCACGATCCCAGACCGAAAAGGGGGCAGGGCTTGGGCTACGCGGTTTCACCAACGGGTGCTGACCACATGCACAACATTTATGATAACATCTATGTCCAAAAAATTCCTCGTGAAGCTCGAGGTCTTGGCTTGATAGAACCAGTGCCTGCGTTGGATATGGGTCCGAAGAAAGCGCGTCAATTCTACTATGTTTCAACATGGATTAGTTTGGATAACGTTCTATGTATGTGCATGTTCGTACCATGGACCGTGAATCAGAAAACAAACATAGTGAGATATGTCACTGGTTGGGACACTAGTACCTTTGAACTAATTAAAATCTCTGAACGCGCAACAAACTTGTCACGGGTCTTCAACATAAGGGAAGGTTTCAGTCGAGAGGACGACAATCTGCCCCTACGCCTAATGGAGCCCAAAAGAAACGGGGTTCTATCGAGTGTTTCGATAGATCCAATAGAATTCGAGAAATTGAAGAGCAGATACTACAAAATGGCAGGCTGGAATAAGCAAGGCGTGCCCACACCCGAAAAACTGGAGGAGCTTGAGATTGATTGGGCTCTCTCTCACTTGCCAAATTAATCCGTCATCGGCAGCCGGTTTTTCGAAATTATCGCTTCGAGTTGAGCACATCTGGTCAAAGACAAGCTTTTTCCAAAAGAGATTGAAAGCACGATGAAGCGAGTTACCGCTGCTACAAGAAATATCCAGATTTGACCTTTTAGACTAAACTGCAAGAATTAGAGACAGTAGAAGGGGTGTGTACGGTGCAAAAGTTAAAATTCGCTAATGGTTCAACAATTCTACGGGCATGAGGTGAGTAGAATTTGATTGAGAAGATTCTTGTTGCGCATGACGGTTCTGAGCCTGCAGACAGAGCTTTGGATTTTGCCCTTGACTTGGCTGAAAAGTACTCTGCAGAAATCGTGCTAATTAGTGTTTTTCAACCTGCACTTGCACCAATGTTGTATAACCCAGCCGTAGGTATGCAACCTATTCCTCCGGTAACGACGGACAACTACTCAGAAGCACTAAAATTGAGACATGAAAAGATTCTCTCAGAGGCAATCAAGAAAGCAGAAAAAGCCAAACCTAACTTGAAAGTTACAACTAAGCTCTCGGAAGGGCGACCTTCCGACAGGATAATTGAAGCTGCTGAAGAAGGGAATTTTGACATCATAGTAATGGGCAGCAGGGGGCTTGGCGGCATCAAAGAGTTCTTCCTGGGAAGCGTCAGTGATAGAGTAGCCGATGGAGCTGCTTGTCCAGTGTTGATAGTAAAATGACGCGGAGCCAACTTGGCTTTTACTATTTCCTTGGCAGAAGTTCACTGAGGTCAAAAGTGGCAACACATAGGACGTTGTCAGCTCCTCCATAATACACCAAGACCTTATCGTCTTTGAGAATTTGTCCGCAGCTAAAAACTACATTTGGGACTTTCCCGAATCTCTCATAGTCCTCCTCTGGTGAAAGAATTGGATTTTCAGGTCGGAAGATAACCTTTTCAGGATTATGCTTATCGAGAAGGGCAACGCCCAACGAATAAACCCGGTCAATACTTACACCATGGTAGATGAAAAGCCAACCCTCGTTGAGTTCAATAGGCGGTCCGCCTGCACCAACTTTCCAAGAATCCCAACCCCGCTCTCTGGGACCGAAGACAAATCTGAGATCATACCACCGCCTGAGATCCTCAGAACTAGCCAGGCATGCATCTGGCTCAAAACGATGAAACAGAAGGTACTTTCCGTCAAGTTTTCGTGGAAAAATCACTGCGTCTTTGTTGTGAAGCCCAGGGAAGACCAAATGCCGTTCGTTCCAATTCCATTCCTTCCTCAGAAAATCTCGGATGTCTATGGAAGTCAATGCAATCTGGTAGACTTGGTGATTTGCGTATTTTCCAAAAGCAGTGTATGCCATCAGCAACTTGTCATCCAGCAAAGTCAGACGTGGGTCCTCAACGCCGTCCACTTCAACCTCGCCTGCAGGCTCTAAAACCGGCTTGGGCAATCGCTCGTCAATGTGATAACCGTCTGAGGAATTGGCATATCCGATGCGTGAAACCCCATCCTGACCCATTGCACGATACAGAATATGTACTTGGCTATTGTTGGCTATAATACCCGCATTAAAAACTCTCCTTGATTCCCACCTATGAGATCCTATAGGTTCCAGAATCGGATTTCCTTGAAAACGTTTCATTTTTTTCTATCGCCCTAAAATGTCTCGTT
The DNA here is from genome assembly GCA_013330975.1 of Candidatus Bathyarchaeota archaeon. Taxonomy (GTDB): domain Archaea; phylum Thermoproteota; class Bathyarchaeia; order Bathyarchaeales; family Bathycorpusculaceae; genus UBA11855; species UBA11855 sp11852u. The sequence goes on along the minus strand of DUHG01000028.1, from coordinate 6,184 downwards.
GTTACATTTTGAAGAATTCGTTCAAGATGTTTCTCACAGCTATTAAGCCAACAAGTCGCCCGTCAGAATTCACAACCGGCAAGTGTCTTATGTCATGTTCAAGAACTATTTTTCTAGCTTCTTGAAAAGTTGCATCTTCTTGAACAACTAACACATTTTTGGTCATGACGTCTCCCAATGGTATGCTAAGCGAACCATTTTGGGCAACGACACGAATGGCATCTCGCTCGGTGAATATCCCGACGCATTTTTTGTCATTATCTAATACCACAATTGATCCAACATGCCTTTTAAACAAAGTCTTAATGGCATCCTTCACTTTAACGCTTTGTTTGGCAGTTACAACTTTCTTAGTCATAATGTGACGGACTAGCATTTCGCTGTAAAACTCTCCTGCCTAATACTATAATGGATTTTTCACTAATAAGTATCCAATTCGATTTCAAGATTCAGCGAGAAAAGCTGCATTATGAAAAGCTTTCTTTCACTGGTTTCTGCCAAGAAATTCCAATTCCAAACGAGCCGAAAGGAAGGAAACTGTTGCTTCTGCACCTTCGTTGAGATTTAACCCCACAGGGGTTATCCCATCGCGGCAACCACCAGTTTCAGGATTGTAAACCGTCAAACCAGCCACATTTCTGCCCAGAAACCACTCGAATATCTGGTGGGCTGCTTTTCGATATTTCTCCTGTTTAGTATTCCAAAAAGCCACTAATGCCGCTTCAACCATAGAAGAAGCTTCAATTGATTGCTGGTCGAAAATTGCTCGTGTATGCCCTTTCTTGTACCAGCCACTGTTTCCAATGGGTACAAATAAATCGTCGATCATTTGAACTTGAAGTAGAAAATCGAGAGACTGCTGCGCAGTTCTTAGGTATTTCTCATCTTTCGTGCATGAATAAGCCAAGAAAAGAGCGTGAGGCAACCTAGCATTGGAATAAGTAAGGTATGGCTCAAACCAAGTCCATCCTTTTGAAGACTGCTGCAAGTAGCATTCATGAAGTTGGTCGCCCAATGTCTTCATGTTTGGCACAGTATTCTCGTCTTCAGGATTTGCCCTTTTATAATGAAATAAACCAAGCATGGAAAAAGCTTTAGCTCGAAGAGCTTTGAAAGTGAAGACCCACGAGAAGGCTTTGTCGAATATCTCTTTGGAAAGCAGCTTCTTTTCTGTGGCCAATTGTGAATCTAAGCTTCTTCCACAGGCCCAAATTGTGCGCCCCATTGGATCTTCTGAACTAGTATCATCCATGAACTTTCTATCATAGCTAAGAAAATTGTACAATCTACCATCAATCCTTTGCATGTAAGACAAAAAACTGAGATAAGTGTCAAATAGTTTTTCTGTTTCTGAATTTCCAAAGAGTGAACCGTGCAGTATACATGCAATCAAAGCCCTTGCGTTATCATCAGTAGAATATCCTTCTCTTCTTGCAGGGACAGCGAATTTCGCATGCTGAAGAAGACCTGTCTCGTCGGTAAGCAGCTTGAGATAGTCTAGTTTTATTTGGGGAAGCTTAAAGATGAGCCCTCCTATGGCGGCTAATTGATTTCTTAAACAACTTTACATATTGATTAGCAACATTGGACCAAACAAATCTCCTGCTATACTTGTAGGCTTTAGCTTGAATTTTCTCCCGCAAGTTTTCGTTTAGAAGCTTGTTTATGCAATCTGCAACAGTTCGTGAATTATTAAATTTGCAAAAAAGACCGCGCCCTCCTGCTAGAGCTTCTTGGGCATGAAGGTAAGGTGTGGACACAACCGCCCTGCCTGCACCCAACGCAAATGTGAGTGTTCCACTGCTAATTTGATTTGGAGAAATGTAAGGGGTTACATAGATATCTGTTGCCTGAAGATGATTGATGAGTTCGCGTTTTGAGAGAAAACGGTTGTGAAATCGCACATAATTTCCCAATCCGAGTTCATCAACCAACTTCATTAGTTTCTTACGGTATTTTTCTCCCTCGTGTTTTCTGACTTCAGGGTGCGTTTCTCCTATTACCAAATATATTGCCTTCGGCTCATTTTCGACAACTGAGGGAAGTGCCCGGATAGCATACTCGATGCCTTTGCTGCGACTCAAGAGCCCAAAAGTGGAGATGACAAACCGATCTCTCAGACCTATGGAGGATTTAATCTTGTCGCTTTTAACAAATGGGATATCAGGGCATCCATGTGGGATTACAAAACATTTCTTAATTGGAAGACCTTGTTCTCTCAGCAATCCTGTTGCTATTCGTGGAATTACAACGACTGACTCACTTTTTGCCACGATGTTTCTCAGGACTTCTTGAGCTTTTGACTCGAAATTAGGCTCTACCGTGTGCAGGGTTGTAACCACCGGCTTTTTGACTTTTTCCAAGAAGTAACATATGTTTTCGCCGTAATTGCCTCCAAAAAGACCAAATTCATGTTGAAGACTGACCAAATCAACATTTGAAGCATTAATGTAACTTGCAGCGTTAGTGTAATCCTCAATACTGTCCCTTTCGATAACGAATTTTACCCTTTTTTCATATTGATAGATCGCTCCCTTTTCATTTACAGCGATTACCACCTGTTTGCAGACAGATAATTCATCGATAGCTCCAAGCAAATCCTTCGTGAAAGTGGCTATTCCACACTCTCTTGGCGGATAACTGCTTAAGTAGGCAATGCATTCACGTTTTCTCGGAAAAGCCTGCTCTTGAGCTGCCGCGCGTTTTTCCACCATATCCAGACCCTAGTTCATCAAAACCAGTAATACTAAACCAAAACCACTTCATAAAGGCAATTCCCACTTTCGACTTGAGTGCAGAGCAAAAAGTGCAGTTGCAGAACCAGCCAAAGACTGGTGCAGCAAAATCATCAGGGTCATGGGCGACGTCGTTGACGCCCTGCTCGAAGACCGCACGCTAGTGAGCGCAGCGTTTGACTGCATACCCCTGGGCTTCATCCCGGGCGAGATCAAGTTCAAGGAAGTCAGCTACTACGGAGACGAAGTACGCTTCGAAACAGTGATATACCATGAGCCGGTTTAGGAGCGAGTTCGAGGTCCCGCCACACACGAAAGTCCGCGTTGTCGCCACCGCAGACCGGAAGCTCTGCGAGGAAATGCAGCTCATCCACATGCAGGAAGCCGAGAGGGCGAAGGCGGAAGACAGGACGGAGCCTGACTGGAGCAACACCGGCGAGATGCTCCCAAGAAAAGGCGTCCGAAACTATCGAGCAAACCTTCAATCCCCAAAAAAGCAGTAACATTCAAAACGGCAAAAACTTGAGAAACCTTCCTTTGTCAAGAGGATCCTCTTGACAAACCTAAAGCTTCCTTTATCAAGATCAACGCACAAAGTTAACGGAGACAAAAATTGGAAATAGCAATCAGGACATTGCTGGACACAGGCAATGAAGCGTTAATAGCATTCACCAAGCGGAACTTGCTTGGAGAAAAGGTTGACTTGGAAGAATTATGGATTCTATCGCGAGTAAAAAGAATTCTGAAAAACCAACAATCAACCGGTTCATGGATGTATCCAAACAAAAAAGCAACATTGCGTTCGCCCACGAATTACAATCAATTCCAAACATACAAGACAATAGCAGAATTAGTGGAATTCTATGGATTAAACAAAAAATGTGATTCAATCAGAAAAGCAGCTGATTACTTATTTTCATTCCAGACAGAAGAAGGAGAATTTAGGGGAATATATGGCAATCAATACAGCCCCAATTACAGTGCAAGCATAACAGAATTTCTCATAAAAGCAGGATATGACGACATAAGAATCGAGAAATCACTTAACTGGCTACTCAAGATGAGGCAAGATGATGGGGGATGGGCTATTCCATTAAGAACAAGAAACAAAGGTTTGGAGGCTCTGTTTGAGAAGGAGATAATTGAACCGGATAAAGCTAAACCGTTCTCTCATTTAGTTACAGGTATTGTACTAAGACCTTTCTCTCTAATTCCCGTTTATAGAGAGAAAGTGAAGGATGCTGGAATGCTATTAGCAGATAGAGTTTTTACTAGAGATAAGTATCCCGATAGGATAGGCGTTGAATATTGGACGAAATTCACCTTTCCATATCACTGGACAGACATACTAACAACACTAGACACGCTATCTCTGCTTGGAATTGGTGAACATCCCAAAATCAACGAAATAATAAAATGGTTTGAGAAACACAGAAAAGAAAACGGGACATACGAAGTAAGTGTGATGGCTGGAGCAAAATACAAGGATGTTAAGTACTGGATTACTTTAAAGTACTTGAACGTGATCAGAAGACGCAAGTGGAGCTAAACATGTTGGGTCCCGCATTTCTTGTTCCTCGTTTGAGTGGCGCGCGCTCCCTCTCTAAAGACATATACCGCCCATCCCATAGTTTCCCTGCCTCCTTGGAGATAGAGATTCTTCTCACGCGTCTTTCGTACTACTAGCTCGTGTATGTCAGGGTCGTCGGGGTGAGCTCTGATGTACTCGTCAATAGCCCACCATTGAAGTGTCTCATAGTGGTCCCAGTCGTCGTAGCCACTCACAAGCGTGTAAAGACAGCTTAACCCTTCGTCCTCCCCCACTTTTACATTGTCATAATGCGTGCCAAAATCATGTTTTTTGATCCCTTCGACCTCCAAGTACTCTTGACTCGGTTCCGTCAACCAGAAAGGTTCTCCGACTACAATTAGCCCTCCCTTCTTCACCATTCCTTTCAAAGCTCGAATCGCCCCCCGATGACCACCGTACACCCAACTCGCTCCGATACAAAGGGCCAGATCAAAGTAAGCAGATACTTCAGGTCTATAATCCGCCCCATCCATCTTCACAAATTCAATGTCCGAGTTTGGTACTCGCTTCCTACGTTTTTCCTCGCTATCTCGAATGCAGTAGGGAGAAATATCAATGCCTACGCCTGCAATACCATAGAGCTCCGCCAGCTTGATGAGAAACTCTCCTTTCCCACAGGCTATGTCTAGGACACGTTCTCCTCGCTTCAATCGGAGGAGTTGACAGAGTCGCTCAAACTTCTCAGTATTCAAAGGATTACACAATTGGTGTCGTTTATGAGTGATGTCATAGTATTTCCACGGATCCATTATTAGTTCACCTGGAAACAACTCAAACTAGCAAAACGTCGCTAATAGTGCTTTCCAGCATACTATACGTTACCACCCCTTTGAGTCACGTGATCTTGTCAGCAAACGTCCGCTGAATCTTGTTCTATCCTGTTACATTTTGTGCAATCAGCCTTAAACCTGCAGTCTTCTCCGAGGGATTCAACGAGAAAACTGAGGATTGAAACGTGAACACACCAAACCTCGGGAGAAATGCCCGCTTATTCAAAGAGGGGACGATCATCGGCTACGCGAAGGACATCAGCGCCAAGACCTCTGCCGCCTGATACACGCTGCCCAGCTGGGGTTAATTCGCCCTGAGGAATTCCGCAAGAACGCGGTCAAGTTCGGCTGGGAACTCTGGGAAGACAAAGCCGCCAAGAATACTCGCAGCAACACGGAGGTGAAGGATTCTGGAAATTGNNCTAGGCTTAGTCGTTGCGGGCATAAGCGGAGACGTCTACACCAGCGCCGTCGGACCAACTGCCATAACAGTGTTCGTGCAGAAAATATGGGACAGCCTATTGAAGAAGGTCTAGAAATATTTGGCAGCAATCGAATGCCGATGGGTTGAATTAAATATTTGTGCTGCTGCTCTGAAAGTCAAAGCAGGAAAAAAATAAGCAGCCGGCTTAACAGAAGCTCTAAAACAGTTTTGGATCATATCAACGAGCATAACAATGCGGTTGAACGCCCGCAGTTTTGTCCTTTATGCCGGAGAGTATACAGCAAACAAGAGAGGAAAAAGCTGTTCGCATATGGATTTAGGCTCCTTGCACCTACTCTCCTAGTCTTCTTCAATTTTCCATTTCTCTGGTTTGCTAACAAAAAAATCCACCTTGCGGTATTTTTCAGGAGACGATTAGCTTTTACAGAAGGGTGTTCGGAAATCGAGCATAATCATATATATTTTCTCCTTTCAACGCTAAAACAAGAGGTGATAGGTGCCTACTATCCCTTCGAGTATGCGGGAGCTGCAATCTGGGCTTGAAGCAACATTTTCCTTCTTTTTTTGGAATAGCAATTTTAGTTTGCAAGGTATCATTATTGGTGGTGGATCTTTAATGCTGAGAAGGGTTAAAGCTGCTCTC
>DUHG01000144.1:161-3717 GCA_013330975.1 Candidatus Bathyarchaeota archaeon | reverse complement strand
GTTCTTGCATCGCGCTTGTATACGACCGTGTTGCTTACATGGCAACGCTCCAAATGATTTGACAAAGCTTTCAGTCGCTGCTTGCTGATATCCAACGCGACGACCGTACCGCTGTTGTCCATCAGGTCTGCAAGCTGCACAGTTTTTCCACCTGGGGCAGCACAAGCATCCAGAACTAGCTTGTCTTTGATATTGGAAAAAAGGGTTGTGGGAATCTGGGCTGCAGCTTCTTGAATAGAATAGAGCCCAAGCAAATACTCTGCAGTTGCACCAACAGAGACTTTGGAGTTTTGAACCCAATGCCCATTTTCGAGAAAGGGGACCTTCTCAAGCGTAGCCCCAGCTTTTTCCAAACGTTCCAGAAGATCGCAATCCTTAATCCTGGTTCTGTTAATTCGGATTGCCTGTCTCGGACCAGTTTCCTGGAAAACCCAGCCGAGTTTAGAATAACGATTTTTGAAAAAAGCCTTGCCAGACATTAATCTTAATTTCCAGAGCTATCGATAAAAACCTTTCAAGTTTTTTTAGGTAGCCCTTGCCAATTTGCCGTCGCCGAGGCACCAAAAAATTTCCAAAACACATGCCATAAAGTTAATAGGCGACAGTTCAAATCTCCATGTAGCTTCAGCTATTTAGAAGAGAAATTAAAAATGTTCAACTTCGTTTCAACCGAAAACATTTTTCGCAAATTGTGTAGATTTGAGTGTGCTTAGTAATGGCGCGTTATAGACAAACTGAAGAAATTGTAAAATTGATGAATAGTCCTGAAATCATCAGAAACACGAGTATCATAGCCCATGTTGACCATGGGAAAACAACCCTATCAGACAGCCTACTTGCGGCGGCGGGCATAATTAGCACCCAAACCGCCGGGCAGAAACTTTTCTTGGATTCCTGGGACCTTGAGCAGAAACGTCAAATGACAGTTTTCGCCTCAAACGTCAGCTTGGTACACACTTACAACAATCAAGATTATCTCATCAACCTTATCGACACGCCCGGGCACATTGATTTTTCAGGAGCAGTGACCAGAAGCCTCAGAGCTGTTGATGGTGCACTCGTTGTGGTTGACGCCGTTGAAGGACCAATGACACAGACTGAAACAGTACTCATGCAAGCCTTGCGCGAACGGGTCAAACCAATTCTGTTCATCAACAAAGTTGATAGGCTAATAAAAGAAATCAAACTCACTCCGCAGGAAATCCAGCGCAGATTTGCGAAAATCCTCCTGAGAGTCAACTCGCTTATAGAGAAATATGCCCCGCCGGAACACAAACAAGACTGGCAAGTCAAGATTGAAGACAGCCGTGTCGCCTTCGGTTCGGCCCTGCACAAATGGGGCTTAAACCTTGACCACATGAAGATGAAGAAGGTCACCTTCCAAGACATTATCGACGCATACAGCGGAGACCCAATAGATGTTGGCAGGAAAGTCGACGAACTCAGCAAAAAAGCACCATTACCTGAACCGATTCTGGACATGTTCTGCATTCACTTGCCCAACCCCTTCATAGCTCAACCTTACAGACAGCCACAGATTTGGCCCGGAGACTCGACTAGTTCAACAGGCATCGGCATGGCGGAAGTTGATCCGAACGCTCCTTTGCTCATGTGTATCTCCACAATTGAGGTTGACCCACACAGTGGAACTGTTGCTATTGGAAGAATTTTCAGTGGCGCAATCACAAAAGGCAAAACAGTTCAGCTCGTGAGCAGTCACCAGAAGGGTCAAGTTCAGCAGGTCTTCATGAGCATGGCAACTGATAGAGTGATAATTGACCGGGTTCCCGCAGGCAACATCGGAGCAATATCAGGTTTGCCGTCAATCCATGTAGGTGAAACAATAGCTGAAGACGGCATTGAAGTACACTCTTTCGAAGGCTTGAGATATGTTTCTGACCCGGTAGTCACCGTTGCTCTCGAACCTGAAGATGTCAAAGACTTGCCTTTGTTCGACAAAGTTATGCACAAGCTAACTACAGAAGACCCAAATTTGCACTTCAGCATGAATAAGGAAAGCGGAGAATTCCTGCTATCNNATTGTGAATTATCGGGAAACCATCAGCCACGATTACAAGGGCCCAGCAATAATGGGCAAAAGTCCTAACAAACACAACAAGCTCTGGATAACTCTTGAGAAGCTTTCGGATGAAGTTATTGAGGCAATTAAGTCAGACAAAATTACCGACATGCAGAGCAAGGACGAACGAACCAAATTGCTTAAAACCCTTGGATGGGATTCAAACGACGCGAAAGGCGCGGTTTCCGTTGAAGAAAACTGCATACTAGTTAACCGCATAAAAGGTCGACAATACGTGGATGAAATCATAGACCACATAAAGACGGGTTTCCGCGAGGCAGTCCATACATCACCCTTGGCCAAGGAACCAGCTTACGGCTTGAAGATTAACCTTGAAGATGTAACCGTGCACGAAGACCCGGTTCATCGCGGTCCAGCACAAGCTATACCAATGACTTGGCGACCAATATACTGCGGTATCCTGCTGACTGACCCGAAACTCCTTGAGCCGCTGTTAAGCTTCGAATGCAGAGTCCCCAGCGAATTCGTCAGTTCTGTAATCACCTTACTGAATAAGCGACGTGGAAAAATCCTCGACATGCCCCAAGAAGACGAGATGATCACAGTCAAAGCTGAAATGCCAGTTTCCGAAAGCTTTGGCATCGCGGATGAACTGCGCGGTTCTACACAGGGCAGAGCGTTCTGGGCGACACAATTTAGCCGTTGGGCATATATTCCAGAGCAGATGCAGGCTGAAACCATTAAGAAGATTCGTGAACGTAGAGGACTTCCGCCGGTACCGCCGAAACCTGAAGAGTACTTCGAATCAGAATAGGCTTGAGCTGTCAAGCTTTAAGCTTTTTTTGGTTTTCTTTCTAAACATGATAGTGAAGAGGAGGAATCGTTCGTCAAATTCGGTCGAACTTTTCATGCAAAGCCGTGAGGAGAAACAATCGCCGATTGTGGNNAGCCCGCGAAAACAAGCCACCGAATACGTACTTGAGGAAGCACTCAACATGCTCAAGGAAAAAGGGTTCGAAACTCGCTTGTGGACTGTCCGGGGAAACGAGATAGATTATTGTACGCATTGCGATTATTGCATCACAAACAAAGCATGTGTCATCCAAGATGACATTCAAGAATTGTATGTGTTGCTAGTTAAAGCAAAAGGCATAGTCATGGCGACACCAGTCTATAATGGTGGAGTAAGTTCCCAAATCAAGACGGTAATGGATAGGTGCCGTGCAGTTGTTGCCGCTGACAAGAGTTTTTTCAAAGGAAAAATCGGGATGGGAATAGCTGCAGGCGGTGACAGAGCTGGAGGTCAGGAACTTGCTCTTATGCAAATTCACACCTTCTACATCCTTAACGGAATCATTCCTGCCAGCGGCGGCTTCTTCGGAGCCAACCTCGGTGCAACCTTCTGGACCAAGGACACTTTAGACGGCGTCAGACAGGATGAGGAAGGCTTTAGAAGTTTGAAGAAGACTGTGAAGCGTTTCGCCGAGTACATGAAGGAATACGCGAAGGAAGAAC
>DUHG01000144.1:0-136 GCA_013330975.1 Candidatus Bathyarchaeota archaeon | reverse complement strand
GACTTGCTTCTTATAGCCCCAGCTACTTCCAACACCGTGGCGAAAATCACAAACGGCATAGGAGATACGATGCTAACAAATGCAGCCATAATGAGCCTCAAGGCGTTTGTCCCCGTGTATATCGTGCCAACTGACT
>DUHG01000109.1 GCA_013330975.1 Candidatus Bathyarchaeota archaeon | reverse complement strand
GCTTCATAGGCGCTGACTTGGGAGAAGGCGATTATCCATTCTCCTTTTTTGAAGAGTTTAGCTCTTTTGCACGCTTTGATTCGGGCAATTCGTTCCGAGACATCCATTGGCAAGGAGAGCAAGGACAATGTATCTTGGGGTCTTACTCCTGAGTCGCACAGTCCGACAATAGCTTCGAAAGTTGAAGCATTTCCAAGAACGAAATGGCGGGTGTCAAACGCAATTCCCAAAAACAACGCTTCAGCTTCTTTAAGACTTGGTTTTTCCCTGGTCTGTTTGAAAAAATCGTAGATAACCTCGCAGGTGGAGGAAGTTTCTTGTTTTGTTACTAGCAATCCAGCTCTTTTCAGTGTTTGCGGGTGAGGTGCGTGATGGTCAACAACTATTAGCGGGGCAGAGGACTTGGATACTTTTTCGGTTATGTCGCCAAGCTGCTCAATTGTGTTTGTGTCAAGCAAGATGATAACGTCTGCACTTTCAATGTTGGGTTTTGTGTTTACAGATATTGGTATATGTTCCAGAATTTGCTTTGACAGCTTGCTTATGCTTTGCCCAGTTCCGATTTCCACAACTGCGTTGGGGANNATGTTGGCTGTTTTTCTTGAATAAACGCAACTATGTCCTTCATCAAAATTTCATTTTTCTCAAGGAGTTTTCGCTCATTCTTTGGGCTTTTTAGTCTGCTCATTTTTGAGTTTTTCACAACGCATCTCTGCTTAGTTCAACCATACTTGAATAAATTACTGGGAAAATATGTTTTCTAGTCGCCTTTCTGTTGCATTGCAGATAACTTGAGTTTGCTCATAGGATGGCTCGCTTATGCAGCTGCTCCTCCACGAGCTTTACCTGCCAAATATTAAGAAGTGGGCGAAACTGGGTTCAAGTCTTCCTGTAGTTTTGTCTGAACCTCTTTTACTTGGCTCCGAAGTCTTTCCTCTTGTCGTGATAGAACTGTGCTTCGAGTGGTTAAGAGTTCTTTTCGTTCTGAAAGATCTACCGAGACCTTGGCTTTTTCAGATTTGACCAGAAGAGAACCTATTGATTTGTATATTACCGCTTCGTCTGTTGTCTTTTGTAACTCGTTTAAGGTTTGTTCAACTTCAGCTTGTTCCATTTCCACCTGCTGTTTCTGCGCCATCACTGATTGCAGGGTCTGTTGCAGTTGCTGTAGCCTGAGTAGTCGTTCCTGAACTTGAGGAGGTAACCGTGAAATATCTTCGCTCAATCCTTTTCCTTCCGTGTGCACTGCATTAAGCATAGCCCTTAATTAAGTATTTTCCAAGACNNTTTAGTGAAGCTAGATCGTGAGGTTTGATGATTTGGAAGGTCCAACCGGGGATCGTAATGGTTGAAGTGCTCCACAAGGTTCCTGGACTATTAGCAACGGTCCGCCGCTTGATTCCGAATTATCTGACAAAAGAGCGCAGGGGTGGTGCTCCGGCCGGGATTCGGACCCGGGTCCACGGCTCGAGAGGCCGTTATACTTGACCGGACTATACTACCGGAGCTCGGACTAGTCTACTTTTCAGGCTAGTCTGCACTTTTCAATTGCGCTTGCGATATATAGCCACTTCGTCTCTATCGTCTGCCTCTGTTCAGACTTGGCATCACCCCCTATTTCTTGAATAGCCCATATCCTGTGTGCGCAATGCAACAGCGGCAGCCTATCCTGTTTTGAACGTTTTTTTGCATCGCGGTTGCAGCTGACTGTTAATTTCCTTCTTTTCCAAAATTGACGACGAAGTTTTGTATAACTTCGGGAAGCAAACTTGCAACATCCTCGGTTGGGTACGAAAGGTCGACAGAACCGTACACTGCACTGTTTAGGAAAACCGAAGGGGAAAGGTTTAGGTCTTCAATTCTATTCGGCGACGGTTCATATTTTTTCAGGGCTGTCGAGACTTTTGAAAGAACTCATTTTTCGCTCCGCACTTCGAGCAGTATGGTTCGATCATAACTATCCAGTTGCCGCATTTCTGACATTTGGCTTGAATCTTCAATCCACAGTTCGGGCAGAAATGCTCATCCGCTTCCAGAGGAGTGCAGTAGAGAAGTCTCCCTAACTGAAGTCCACATCGTGGGCAGGTCTGTTCTGGAACTCCCATGGCAATATTTCCATGGCGACTTTGTTGAAATATCTTGTGGCTCAGATATCTCAGTTTGACAGGGCTACTTTTTTCTTGAGGTATTCGCATTTGTCTCAGACTTTTGACCAAAGTGTCTCAAAATAGTCTATTTCAAACGGCACCATACTCGGTTGTTTAACCACAAAGCTATGGCTTTTGATGATTTTGCTGTCGGGAGTTCTCTGCTCTTCGGCTTTTTCCTTTATTGACTTGAGTGCGAGGTTTTTGAGAAAGCTTTTTCTCTGTAAATTTTAATCAATCCAGAATAGGGCTCTCTATGGCGAAGGTTAAAGACGTATTTAGGCAATACACCGTTGAGTGGGAGCGGACTTTTGACAGCGTCCCAGANNATGTGTGGGGCGAACTTGCTTTGAGTGTGTTCATGGAACAAACGGGCCAATTGAACTTTGTCCACATGTGCAGACCCTGAAGGATGGGCAGGAACATGTAGCTGAGCTGCATGATGACCTGCTTGGCGGCGATTTCATAGTTAGCACAACGCCTCTATTTGATGATGAGAAGCGAATGATTGGTTCAGTTCATGTCGCTCGAGACATAACAGAGCGCAAGAAAGCCGAGAGAATGGCGAGATCTAGTTTGGAACGCTTCCGATCCTTCATTGAAGTTACTGGGGAAATTGGTTGGGTCACAAATTCCGAAGGAGCCGTGGAGGAAGATGCCCCCTCTTTCAGAAATTTCACTGGTCAGACTTGTGAAGAAGTCGCGGGATGGGGCTGGACTAATGCTCTTCATCCTGATGATGTTGAGAGAACAAGACGGGCATGGAGAGAAGCGCTCCAAAACAGAACGAGATACGAAACCGAATACAGGTTGCGCAGGCACGACGGTGTCTATCGTTATTTTCTAGCTCGAGGGGTTCCCATCTTCAACGATGATGCGTCTGTTAGAGAATGGGTCGGTACCTGCCTCGATATTACTGGACATAAGGAATTAGAGAAGGAGCTTTTTGACAGCCTCAATGCATCTCAGGTCCGTCAATCTGAAGTTGCAGCGTTGCTCGCTGCGTCGAAAGCAGTTTTGCAGCATCGAGAATTTCAAAAGGCAGCACGGGTGATATTTGATTCCTGCAGAGAAATGCTAGGTGCAACCGCCGGTTATGTTGCACTTCTGAGCGCGGATGGTAAAGAGAATGATGTGCTGTTTCTCGATTCCGGTGGTCTGCCTTGCACAGTGGATCCATCTTTGCCTATGCCTGTTCGTGGATTAAGAGCAGAAGCTTACAGCAGTGGGAAAGTGGTCTACGAGAATGATTTTTCTCAGAGTCCTTGGGCAAGGTTGATGCCGAATGGGCATGTGGTTTTGAGGAACGTTCTGTTCGCCCCGTTGAATATGAGCGGAAAAACGCTAGGAGTGATAGGCTTGGCCAACAAGAGTGGAGGATTTTCAGAACATGATTCTGAGATGGCTTTGGCTTTTTCCTCTCTAGCCGCAGTTTCTCTTTCGAACAGTAGGGTTTTGGAAACTCTTGAGGCTCAAGTTGAGGAGCGTACAAAGAAGTTGAAAGATGCTGAGAGGCTAGCAACCATCGGGGAAACTGCAGGAATGGTGGGACATGACATTCGTAATCCTCTTCAGTCAATAATTGGTGAGCTTTACTTGGCAAAAAACGAAGTGGGTGCTTTGTCTGAAAGCGATACTAAGGATAGTCTGAAGGAAAGTTTGGAGATTATCGTCAGTCAGATTGGGTATATCAATAAAATCGTTTCTGATTTGCAGGATTTTACTAAGCCGTTGTCTCCGTGCATTGAAGATGTAGACATTGGAGTTTTGGTTCATGAAGTCATCGCCACCATGAGTATCCCGGAATCCGTTACTATATCGTGTTCAATAGAAGATGCTTTTCCG
>DUHG01000128.1 GCA_013330975.1 Candidatus Bathyarchaeota archaeon | reverse complement strand
CCCAGATCATTATGCAATAACTGACTGAACCCCGGCAAATATGCCACAGGGACGCGACCAAAAGTCGGGGTCAATACGAAAATCCAAACCACAATATAGATGAAAGAAATGCCGATCTGGATCATTTGAGGTTTCGACATTTTCTTGGTCATGTTGTTTATCTGTGATTCTTTCTTCTTCAGCTTCTCGAGCTGTTTCTTGTCATTTGCTCGTGCCGCAGCCATTTGTTGAGAGCGATATTCAGACATCTCTTTCTGCATCGTTTTGTATTCGTTCCAACCGACTAATTTGGTGTAAAGAAGCCTCATTACTCCGGTGTTGATAAAAGCTATAGCGACAGAAATTGCCAAAATAGTCAAAGTTGACCAAGGCATAATGGATACATCGATAGCCATCTCGTTTCCTCCAAATTCCTCAAGCGCTTATTAGCCTATTCTTGGTCCGTTGCTAATAACCATTTTTGCTAATTACCTGCTATTCGCCAAAGATTCTTCTAAACGCTGGGAACATCTCTGCTGCCCTTTCGCGCATCAAGAGTTCATAGTACTGGTAGACTATTCCGACGGAAAGCAAGATGCCTGTTCCTGTGCCAAACACCCCTGCGAAATCTGACCCGCCAGCAATCAAACCTACGATTATGCCTCCAAGAACGGTCACGACAGGAATGTATCTCTTCAATATCGCCTCTATAGGCCTCTCGGAGCGCCTGTACCCTGGGATCTGCATTCCAGAATCCATCAATTGCCTTGCCACCTTAGAAGGACCAAGACCGCCGACTTCAAGCCAAATTACCGAGAAAATGGCACAGAAAGCGACCAGAATCCCCAAGTAAACCGCTGCTCTCAAAGGATCACCCCACACTTCCATTACACCATGCGGAGCCGTAACAAAATACGCTAGGCCTCCCACCAGAGTTGCATTAGCATCGTATTGTCCGAGTATGTCGATAAGTATGTTTTGACCAGGCGCAGGTCTGCCCGCAGTGCTCCAAATGAGCTGGGAGAAGAAGAACACATTGGCGAAAAGCGCAGAGGCAAAGATAACAGGCAGGTTAGAAACGTACAAGAGTTTAATTGGATACCGGCTCCTGAATCCTTTGTATCCCGCATAGGTAAGGGGCAGCTCAACCCTTACGCCTTCAATGTAGATAATTATGAGAAAAGCAATTATCGTGGCTATAAATCCGACTAGCCCGCCGTAGCCTCCTCCCCCAACAACCCATTGCATCAAGGTTTGTTGACCTTGGAGAAATGACTGAAGGGAACCAACAAACAAACCTGTGCCAGGCGAGAATGTCTGCCACAAGATTGTCTGAGCTACTCCCGCCATTATGAAAAGGCTAATTCCACTGCCCATTCCCCAGCCTTTCTGAATTAGCTCGTCCAGCAACATGACTACTATTCCAGCAGCTATAAGCTGTAGAAATATGATTATGGTTGTTGGTCCCGCGAGGCTGCCATACATTCCACTGATTATGTATGCTGAAGCCTGCACTCCAGTTAATACGATTGAAAAGACTTTGCTTGCAATCGTAAACAGCCCTCTGTCCTGTGGATCAGACATATCACACTGAATAATGGCTGAGCCAACGAGCAATTGAAGTATTAAACCAGCAGTGACAATAGGCCCTATGCCCAACTCCATGAGGGTTCCCCTGTTTGAGGCGAAAATTACTCTCAACGCGCTAAATTGATCCTCTGCTGCTGGGTCAATTCCATAGAGCGGAATTTCAGTCATGACCAAGAAAACTATCAGAACTAGCGCGGTCCAAAAGATTTTTTCGTTGAAGCTTACTTTGCGTTCTGGAACTTTAATTTCTGGAAGTACTCTTCCTATTGGCTTAAACAGACTTAGGAATCTTCCAGCCATTGGCTAGGTTTACTCTCCAGTTTTCTGAGACGCCGTGAGTACTTGACCACCTGCTTCCTGGATTTTTTCAGCCGCAGATTTTGAGCAGGATGGAACTTTAACAATTATTGCTCTCTTGATGCTACCAGTGCCAAGGAGTTTGGCATAACCAAGACCTGTGAGATCTATGCTTGTTTGCCCCTTCTCTCCGGCTGGAAGCTTCGATGCCAGCTCCTCAAGTTTTGCCACGTTTATAACGTTCTCGTTGCGCTTAAGACTCTGGCGAGATGTAAACCCGTGTTTTCCAAATGCGTCCTTTGCGTAGGTGGTGACATAGCTCCATAGATGCTTGTGTCTTCCTGCTTTTCTATATCCCTTTGAGCCCGTCTTTCTGTGTTGGCCTATTCTTCCGTAGCCTTGAGTTCTTGAACCCCGAGTTTTCCTGATTTTTCTGAGTTTGTGCGGCATCCTGTTTAGCCTACTTGCTTCTTTATTGTTTCTTCTTTGACAGCTTTTCTGAGCCTGACTTCAAGCACACCATTCTTGTAAGTTGTGTGCATGCCGTTTGGAATCACTACCTTCGGCAAATTTAAACTTTTATAGAATTTGCGGTCTTTTGCCCTGGCAGAAAGCGTTAATTTTTGATCTTTGACTTCTATCTTCAGGGTTTCCTTATTAAAACCTGCGATTTCAGCAACTATCGTTATGCAATTGCTTTCCTGGAATATGTCTATGAGAGGCTTTGGCTCCTTCCATTTTCTGCTGTCAAAGCTCTTCAAACGATATTTCTGAGGATATACCTTTCGAACTCTGCGAAAAGTGTCGAAAAGCACGGGTTTAGAAGTCTTTCGAGTAATGCCTAGATCCTGCCACTTTAGAAGCTTCTTGCTTCGCCGCCATTTTGCGCTCACGTTTGTTTCCCCTGAATACAAAGGCAATTTCCATAGTAACTATAAAATGTATCGCACATGAAAACATTGAAAAACAGAGCAAGAGACAACCGGACAAGAACTTGCGTATTTCAAAAGCTGAATGGAAAAGAATTCTAGTACGAGAAATTGCTCAGATCATGCGAAATACAAGATCGTTTATAGCTTCACCGCGATATCCTGCTTCTCCGCCAGCGCGAAAACTCTTTTTCGTTTTGCCTTTGAACCCCTTCTTCGGCGGGTGCAGTTTGAAAACAGGCTGAATATCCTGCAAGTTTCGGTAGGCAACCTTGCATGAAGCCACAGCATCGGCAAGTTCATTCAATGATTTATATCCGACTTTCTGAGCATATTCTTCTGTCAGTTTCTTATTCCCCGATATTCTTCCGCGCTTCGCCAGCAGATCAGCAGTAGTTTCCTTTGAGATCTCACCCCATGTTACGTAGCTCTGCGCACGTTTAAGCATCCCAATCATTGAAGGTGTGTTTTCTACAAGTACTGCGTGGTTGTTTCGGCTCAGATGCATCAAATCGAGGGTTTCTTTAGCTTCTCGCTGGGCGCTGATTGACCCGCGAACCTTGATCGCTATTAGGCATTTGCACTCAGGGGTTTTCTTGGTCAATTCTACTTCACCCAGTCAGTGGTTGTTATCAGGTTGTAAGTTTTGCGTAAAGCGTCAAAGATTGCACATGCATATGATGGAACAGTCCTTGTTGAGCCGTAGCTTCTCATCCATAAGTCTTTCACGCCGGCTAAGCCCAAGATCACTTTTGAAACCTCGCTTGCCACCAAACCTAGCCCTCTCGGTCCTGGAACAATAACTACTCGAACTCCGCCGCACTTGCCCTCTACTTGAAACGGTACCGAATGAGGTTTTCCACATCCACATTCCCAACTGCCACAACCTCGCTTCACAGGAACAATGTTAAGTCGCGCATTGATAGCGGCTTTCTCTATTGCATTGCGAACTTGGCTGGCTTTCCCAGAACCCAAGCCTATATAGCCATCCCTATTACCGACGGCAACAATGGCTTTGAATCTTGATTTTTCTCCTGCGTCAGTCTGTTTTTGAACCAAGTTAACGTTTATTACTTCTTCTTGAAGATCTGGCAGCAACGCATCCACTATTTGGGCTTCAGAGATTTTCAATCCGCTAAGGAAGACCTCTTCTATTGAAGCGATTTTCCCTTCTTGGATCATTTTGCCCAGACGCGTTTTGGGAATCCATTCCTCCAAATTGACGGTTCTGTCTCTTTGTCCGCGACTCATGCTTTTTTACCCTCATTCTTGAACGAGCTGATTATGTCAGCTTTAACCTTCCCAAAGTGCTCAGGAAGCTTCTCTGGAGTTAGATCTTGACTTAGATATTGAGAGAACTTCTTCAAGTATTCTTCAGATCCAGTGCCCAAAGTCTTTGCATACTTAGCTACGTGATCTCCCTTTGTTCTATCCTTCATCAGTTTTTCTTCAGCGTGAGGAATTTCCAGCCCTGCTTCCAAGGCGCCGCTCAATATGGCGAAGGATCTTGAACCTTTTGTTGGTCTAACTAAGCCCAGGTCCAACACAGCTTCCGTAACTTTGGCATCCTTGGCTTTTAAACCACACAGAAGACCGGTGAGGTAGGCTGAGGGAACGTTGCCTCCAGGAGCTTTCCAGCCGTATTTTTTCAATTCGCGACTGTGTGCAGCCGCCAAAACCTCGTCGCCGATTTGTTTGGCAACAACCACTTGAACTGATACGTTCTTGATTGAGCTGCGGGCCACAAGTCGGGGTTTTCGAGACATTACCAGAGCTTTGCGTGCTCGGTAGTCTGTTTTGCCTTCTCTTCGGCGTCGTGGCTGGACACGATAACTTGCACCTTTTGCCATTTAGCGCTTCCTCCATAGGTCATGAGCCTTCAGGTAGCGTTCAAGGTCAGCGATGGATTCGAATCTTCCACTGCCAGCCATTCGATAGGTCTGACTGTAAGTCTTCTCTGTTATGACCCTGCTCGTCTTCAGCTCACGAATCTTCCTACGCAGCGATCTAATCTTGATCATCCATGCATCTTTCTTGGTTATTGTGGCCTGGCCACTTCCACCGTAGCTACCCACGCCTTTTCGTCTGCCTTTCCGCTTCTTCTCCTGTATGGTTTTCGCCCTTGAGCGGCTTACACCTTTCTCAGGCACAGACTTGATGATCTTCTCATGGATCAGTTTTCTGACTTCTTCACGAGTTATGGCGCTTTCTACATCGTCTGTCCGAGCGGGGTCTATCCAAACGCGGTTCTGACCGACTTTCATTATTTGCGCTGCTAAACGTCTTTGGTTCGTAAGATTGGTCATTGTTTTTCAGCTCCTTTTGAGGGCTTGGAAGTTTTGCCAGTCCGTTTCGGCTTCTCGGCGTCGGTTCTTGATTTAGGCGCTGACTTTTGTCCTTTCTTGTCTTTTGCGGTTTTGCCCTTTGATTTTTCAGTTTTCTTCTTTGGCTTTGCCTTTTCCTCTACGGGTTTTTCGTCGGGCTTTTCAGAAGAGGTTTCAAGTTCCACTGTCTCTTCCTTGATCTCTTTGGCGTTTAGTACAACAATTTTCTTTTTTCTGGCTTCGACTATTATTTGACCGCGCTTTTTCCTGCCAACAGTATGTGCTATTCTTGCAGCTTGGGTTGCTGGGTCCAAAACTGCGATTTCTTTAGCGTTGTGAACTAGGACTTCTCGATACCCTGATGGATGAAGACCTCGAGCGATTTTTGGTCCTTTGTAGCCTGTGCTTACGGTAGGCGGCCACCCTTTGATCTTCCGGCGCATCTTGTGGTCTAGTCCGCGTGGTCTCCGCCAACTTGTACTGAGTTTGGCATAGCGCCAGCTTTCGGACCGGGCAAATTCTGGCTTCTTGTGTTTTGCGCGTCTTCGAGTCTGCAATGCTTTCTTTGTGAGGGATGTTTTTCTTTCGACCATTTCTACTCCATTCCCTCGTTACGTTCATAAACATATAATCCGTCCAGGAATACTCGGGGGTCTTTTCGTCTGACTCTCGTTGCTTGTTCGATGTTAGCAGCAGTCTGACTGACGTCTTCTATGTTAAGACCTTGAATCAGAATATCTTCAGCTTCGATCGTCACTTTGATGTCTCCACGAATTTTGGCGCGCCTAGCTCTCCGTTCACCTGTGAAGTTCTCGATCAATACTGAGTTTCCCTGAACCTTAGCTGAAATTGGAAAGTGCGAAAATACTATTTTGATCTTGTAGGTGAATCCTTTCTGAACACCGGTAACCATGTTTTGGATGTGAGAATAAATGGTGCCTACGAGAGCTGCTTCCTTCTTGCGAGGCCATTTTGCCGATACACGAAGCGCTTTTTCGTCCATGTCAATTGATATGGGAGCGCTGGAGAAGTCTCTAGACAAGTTGCCTTTTGCGCCTTTAACATGTACTATCTTCCCGTCCAAACCTATTTCAACGCCATCTGGAACTTGGACTGTTCGCGAGACTTCGGGCAACCTCATCAAAAACAGCTCCTAGTAGACGAAGGCTAACAGCCTGCCTCCCAAGTTCTTTTCTTCGGCTTCTCTGTGAGACATCACGCCTTGTGACGTCGATATGACCATGATGCCTACATCCCTCGACGGAAGGAATTTCTTCTCCCAGTCTTCAAATTTGTCAAACTTTACTGGAAAACGTGGTTTGATGGGACCGCATTTATTGATCCGTCCGAGGAGTTGGACTTTGAACTTTCCTGCGCGCCCATCATCGATGAATTCGAACTCACCTATGTAACCGTTCAACTGCATTATCCTCAACACGCGACCCAGAAGTTTGGATGCAGGACTAATAATGCACTCGCGTTTATTGCGCATCTCGTTGTTTATGACGGTTATCAGACCGTTGGTCAACGTGTCCATTCTGTTTCCTCATTATTCATATTTCTTAAAGCCAAGTTTTGGAGCTGCTTCCCTAAAACAGTGTCTACACAAATATAAACCGTAACGTCGAATAACCGGACCATAGGCACCGCATCGTTTGCAAGGCCTAGCGCCCTTGCCGTATGTCCTTACTTTTTTCATCTGCTGTTTTCCCATGCATATCTCTCCTGTTCTAGACGATTTCCACTCCTAAAGTTTGTTTTATGAAGATCTTTGCCTCTTCCGGAGTTACAACGTGTTTTGATCCGACTGAGGTTTTTTCTTTTCTACGGTTTTTCACTCGGTATCCGGGGCGACCGATGGAAACGCACACGTCCATTCCAAAGATGCCGATGTCAGGATCGTATTTAACGCCTGCAATTTCGATGTGTTCTTTCAGGCCAAAGGCGAAATTTCCTTGTTTATCAAAGGATGAACTGGAGATTCTGTTTTCGACCACGGGCAATACTTTCTTGAGAAAGTCGATAGCTTTTTCTTTCCTTAACGTAACGACTGCTGCTATGGGCTCGTTTTGCCTTATGCCAAAGTCTCTTATCGTCTTCTTCGCCTTTGTTTTTATCGGCGTTTGATGTGTCAATTCCTTAAGCACTCTTGAAGCTTTGTCTAGGGGTTCACCCGATTTCCCGACGTTGAGGTTGACGACGACCTTTTCGATCCGAGGCCTAAGCATTGGCTGTGCTGCCCATTTTCTAGTGAGTTCATCCTCAGACACTGCTTGCTGCCTCCGTTATCAGGGGTTGAGTTTCACCTATGGAGAAAACGAAAGCCAGTATTGTTTGATACTTCATTCCGCTCTCATCTTCCACTACCACTAGAGCATTTTTGCGTTTCTTTGCTTCAGCCTTTTCGATCTCAACTATTCTTCCTTTCTTGCCAATGTTTTTTCCGCCGGTGACGATAGCCAAGTTTCCCGTCTTGGTTGCGATTTTGCTTACAACCTCTTTTTCGGGCAGGCTAAGCTTCAGAACATCAAATGTGTCATAGGTCACTTCTACTGGCTTCTTTGGATCAGCGACTTTTACGAATATGTTTGAGCCGTCGTGAAGCGCGATTTGAACGCCGTCTTTGACGGTGTTTTTGTTTTCGACTCTTGCCAGTTTGAATTCGGATTCGTTCTTGTTTATTCGAGCGAGAACTAAGCCTTTGGGTGAGGGCACGACCCTGAAGTACTGGTCTACTTCAGGCATTGCGATTACGTCCATGAGACCCACGGGGAAGTTGGCTCGCTTTCTGGTTTTTCCATCGACCAAGAGTTTTCCTTGGGCGAGAATTATGCCTGCTTCTCTCTTGGTTTTTGCTAAACCAAGAATATCTCGTAGGACAAGTGTAAGCGATAGCGAATCCTCAAGTGTGTGGGGTCCGGAGGAGGGTTTGACTACCCATGTGAATTCTTTTCTGTGAATAGGCCAGAATTTCGGTGCGGGATTTCGTTTTAGTCTTCCGGTTTTTCCTTTCTTTCCCAAACTATGCGCCTCCTTCTTTGGAAGATTTGCCTTTGGC
>DUHG01000045.1 GCA_013330975.1 Candidatus Bathyarchaeota archaeon | reverse complement strand
TTGCTGGCAGCATTGGTCTTCTTCGTCTTGGGTCTGCTACCGTGGCTGAGACCCTTATTGTACATTTCCGCTCTAGTTTTTGGTGCCATGCTGACTTACTATGTATATTCAGCCGCCAAGGTCTCATTCAAATTCCATGACACAACAGCTATGTTGCTCGCCCTACTCTATTTCGTCAGAGCTACAGCGTGGCTAACTGGAGCTTTGATAACAATAATTAGATTATATTTAGCGAGAAAGAGGTAAACCAAAACGCTCAAGATATGCTTCATCTCTCCCGAATACCTCCCCCTCTCAGGCGGCACCGGAGCATACGTCTATTACCTATCCAGAGAACTCATCAAAAATGGACATACAACATACATAGTCACTGGGCACACTCAAACAAAGGACGTAACTCTCAATAGGAATCACCAAGTCTTCTTCCTCAAAACCAGCAAGACCCCAATTATCAAATCCTTCCTCTTCGCAGCCTCCTCTTCAAGAAAAATTCAAAAAATCACTGCCAACTTTCCAGCAGACATCGTTCATCCCAATCTACCCTTGGTCCCAAACTTCGCGGTTCCCCCTAGTTATGGAAAAACACTTGTCTCCACTGTTCACTCAACATGGAAAGGCGAGGCAGAAGCCATTCGAAACGAACCCTTCAGCAGACTAAACTCCAACGAAAAATTCCTAGTAAGCTTCAATTGGTTCCTCCGCATTTTTGAGGAAAAAATGCTAGAACGCTCCAACAAAATAATTGCAGTCAGTGAATTCACAAAAAAAGAACTGGTCAAATACTACCAGGTCAAACCAGACAGGATCCGTGTAATCCACAACGGTGTAGACATAAAAAAGTTCCAGCCAACACCCAACAAGCAAAAGGCAAAAGCAGAAATAGGTTTGAACCCGCAGGACATCGCAATATTATCAGTCGGTCGACTATACGCAAGAAAAGGCTTATTCACCCTCATCGAAACCATGCCGCCCATAGTCAAGAGGTTCAAGAATGCCAAACTAATCATATCGGGGAAAGGGCAGAGAGACGAAATGAACAAACTGGTCAATCACGCTGCACATCTTGGCGTAAGAGAAAACATAATCTTCACTGGATACTTCCCAGACAAAAAACTACCCAAGCTATACCNNCTCTGCACCCCATTCAGCCCTCGCGAATTCTCTGAAAAAGTACTCTATTTACTTGAGCACCCTACCCATTCTTTGGAAATGGCAAATAGAGCACGCAAGACTATTCTTGAAGACTATGACTGGCGACTACTCGTATGCAAAGTATTGCGCGTTTATGAAGAAGCCTTAAGCTAGTTGAACTTCTACAGGTTTGCCCCTGTACGCAACAGTCAACTTCTGAAACAATTTGACAATGGGCAAAGAACAGAAAAACACCTTCGTAAGGTATTCATTTTTATAGATCTCCAGCTGGGCTCTCACAGGCAAGTCGATCCTCGGGCGCCTAAAACTTCTCATGACTTCTTGTACCTGAACGCCCTGCACCGCTATGTCATCAACTCTGGTGCCTTCTTCCCTAGCTATGTAATCTAGATACCCTATTTCAAAAAGTCCCAAACCCATAATTTCAGAAGCAACAATATCAACGGCCAACGCATCATCACCAGTCAAAATCAAACCCATGTTCACAGGATCGCCTTTCGTAGGGCCATTGCCCTCCAGAGCTACTCTCGCATCCATAACCACCAGCTCCGGATTGAGAACGCGATAAAGACTATGGAACACCTCTTTCAAGTATGGATGTAAAAAGATTCGCCTATTGTCTGGAATGCAGCCGAAGAGGTTCTTTATGGCTCCGCTAAATTTCGTGAATTCATGGGTTTTCATTAGTGCAACATCAACGATTGCATCAGCTTCTAAGANNCCAGCTGCTTCAACAGCCCTTTCTATACCTGTATTTTTGAATGCCGAAGAACAAGGATAGTTGAAACCGTTGGATTCGCCAATAGTGACCTCCTCTGTACCATCACGAAGTAATTCCACAAGCTGTGCGAGCATTATTGGGTCTGTAACAACGCCCGGCACATACTCTGGGTGGCTCATGTTAGGCTTGATGAAAACTTTTCTTTTTCCACGTATTCCCGAATCCTGAACCGCCTTCTTAAGAATCTCCGCGTTATCTGCCTTCGATCTTGCGATTCTAACTGTCCTTTGCTGCATTTCTAAGCATCCTTTCCCTCAATAGCCAAAATACAGCCCGGATCCGAAGAAAGCACATCACCATCATTGTAAGCACTGGCTCTTGCACGACATCCACCACAAGTAAACTTATAGCTGCATTTTCCACAAGCCCCTTTCAAATTGGCCCTATTTCTGAACGCCTTGAAAAGCTCGGATTCCAACCAAATATCAGAAAATCTTTCAGTCTTGAGGTTTCCAACATTAATAGGCAAAAATACGCAAGGGTGCACGTCGCCCTGGGGCGAGAGCGAACAGTAGAGTCTTCCTGCTCCACAACCCCCTATAAAGTCAGCAAGAGGTACCGCTTTCTTGCTAACCTTGGCAGTTTGCATGTGCGCCATCGACATAGTAATCTCGCCTGTGCCAGATGGTCCTTGGCACTGAAGCGCAACACGAGCGAGCTGTGGAGCAGTGGTTAGGATGGTGGTTTTACAGCCCTTGCTCATCCGGTTAATTAGGTAGCGCATGAGTTTTTCTCTCTCTTCAGCCGACAAGTCTTCATCATAGAGACCTTTGCCACGCCCCGTCGGGACAAAGTTGAAGTACGTGAAACGCTCCGCACCGATTTCTTCAGCCAAATCCAAAATTCTCGGAATTTCCGATAGGTTGCTTTTTGTTGCTGTCGTCGCCACACATATGCAAAGATCTTCCTCGGCACAATTCTTCAGCCCTTTCAAAGCATTTTCGAAGGCACCTGGTACACCACGAAACTCGTCATGCGTGCGCGAAGTCGCTCCATCTATGCTGACTTCAACATAATGCACCCCTGTTTCCTTGAGCTT
>DUHG01000039.1 GCA_013330975.1 Candidatus Bathyarchaeota archaeon | reverse complement strand
CTCCTGATAACCGCAGGCGCTGCACTTCACGGTGACACGCAAGAGGTCAGAACTCTCAGATAACAGCAGGATCTTAACGGCTCCGGCTTCA
The DNA here is from genome assembly GCA_013330975.1 of Candidatus Bathyarchaeota archaeon. Taxonomy (GTDB): domain Archaea; phylum Thermoproteota; class Bathyarchaeia; order Bathyarchaeales; family Bathycorpusculaceae; genus UBA11855; species UBA11855 sp11852u. The sequence goes on along the minus strand of DUHG01000039.1, from coordinate 4,550 downwards.
AGGGCTCTCCGAACCTCAGCTTCACCATAGGTAATCAAACCAGTATCATGCCCAACGTCATAAAGAAACTGCTGCATAATCTGCTTCTCCTCAATGTACCGCACTTTGCGCATGATCTCAGGCGCCTTTTCCACAACTTCCTTAACACCCTGCTCCTCAACATAGGCAGTGTCGACAACCTCAAGGATCTTGTTCTTCAGCTGATAATTCAGGTAATCACCCTTCTCAAAGTCGTACTTCGTTGGACCCGGACCCGCAAGAATTATACCCTTAAGATTCTCCATAGGCAGAAAAGTCTCATCAGCGTGCCTCCCAACACGAGCAAAATATTCATTCAACTGCATGTCACGAAGACGTTCATACCGCCTAGCAGACTGCCCACCAGCACGAGTCTTCCCAGTCACACCAGAATACATCTGCCTGACAATCTCCATCCGTTTCCCCTGAAGCGTCGCAATGGTAGCATCCGAAGCATCAATGAGAAGGATGCCAAAAGCCTCCTTCTCTCGCAACATCTCCTGCAAATGCTCAGTATGAAAACGCGAATCACAACGATACAAGTAAATCTTAATCGGATCAGGTGGCGTAATCACATACGTCTCCATACGCTCACTGCCCGGTCCGCCCCCTTCTTGTGGGATAGCGCCAGCAAAAATCACAATACCTTTCTCTCCAGGATCCTTAAACAGCTTAAGCCGCTGCTGAACCTTCACGATAGCCTCCTGAACATTCTTGCGAGTCGTTGTGGATTTTATGTTGCTCGCAGTCCCATATTCGTCACGCAGCATGTTGANNCTGCCTTCTTTCTTCGCCAGTGTACTCAGTGTCTTTCGAAGCCTGTAAAGTTCCAGAGATGATTTCTTAGATGCACTCAAACGTTTTCACTAATCGCTATGGATTTGAAGTAGACTACATGTCTGTTCAAATAAAAGTTCCGTTTCAAAAAAAGGCTCAAGACTCGCCAATTGCGTCTTTCAGAAACGCCTTAAATGGACCAAGCTTTCCTCCATAGTTGCCCGCAGAGATCTTCACAACTCCAGGCGAGGATGCAGCGGCCACTACGCCTTCCCTCATACCCTTTTTGACTGCATCAAGAGTCAAACCGTTCATGACAATTTCATATACGCTAGCAGCATTTTCAGGAACTACTGAGTCAGGCACAAGTTCCCTCAGCGTTGGACAATAGGGGTGGTTAGTCGAAGCTTTCATCTTATATTTCAAGGAACCTGCTTTACTGCCTGCTCGACAAACTCCGCCTGGGAACGGCATAATCACATCGGGTGCAAATTTGCGTATAGCGTCAGCTGCAGCTTCCGAAGCTCGCAATCCTGCTTGCTGCGTTTCAGCGAAAATCATGAAGTTACCGCCCGCCACCGCTTCCATGGCACCAAAACCATCTTCAACTATAAAACTACCCTCCATAACTGGAATCTTCCAACATTTCCTTCCAGCCACCACAGTTTTCTTCTGGAAACCATCTCCGAAATAGCGCAGACTGCTCCCAACCCGAAGGACTCTTTTGCCTAGTAGACCATTGAAAGCGGTCGTAGTGGGGCAAGTCATTATGCATTGACCTATTCGTTCCATTAGCTGATGCTTAAGCTCGAAGCGATCACGGTTGTAGATCTGAACAAGAGCACCCGGACGCATGTCAGGTGTCTTATCAGAGGGGACATAGCTTTCAACACCTGCCTCAGCAGGCGCCATAATGACACTGGTCGCAAAGCCCGTTGTAACAGTCGCGGCGATTTGTGCCCACATTTCATTCTCGGCAGTTATCAAGATCCTGCCTGCCCAAAGAGGAAACATCTCTGCGAAAGTATCTTGAACCTTAACCGTGTTCCCGCTTGGGGATTTAACCAGAAAAATTTTTTCCGCGTCATTATAACTCAGAATTTCGAGCTTGGTTTCGCTTGCTGAAGTCATTCAATAATCATCTCTTCTAAGTCGATGTTAGAGTGAATCTTGATTCAGATATTTCTCGTCGCATTTAAGACTTTTCGTGAGAACCTGAAGACCACTATCAAAAAGAACAACGTTTCTCTCAATCCTCAAACACCTGATTTGGAGATTTGACCTGTCTCTCAATGACCCAATTAAAGAGACTGAATTTGCCAAAAACCGAACAAAAGTCAGGTTCAGGAGAAAAAGAACCGCCCCCAATAACACATTAATACGGGAATCACCCTTTCGAATTGATATCCGTCGGAGGAAAAGCAGATTTCCAATCAGAAAACGCGCACNNAGCAGCGGCGTCGAAGTCGCCTTCAAAGAGGTTGACGTGGTAACCACAGGCACATTCGGCGCAATGTGCAGCTCAGGCGCCGTTATCAACATTGGACACTCAGATCCGCCAATAAAAATAGACAAAGCCTGGATAAACAACGTCCCAATCTGCCATCCAGGAGCAGCCGTAGATCTGTACATTGGCGCCACGGCCATGAGCGAAACAGACCCCTTCGAATACGGAGGCGGACACGTAATCGAAGACTTAGTACGCGGAAAAGAAGTTGAACTCAAAGCCACAGCCTACGGAACCGACTGCTACCCAAGAACACAGCTACGAACCAACCTAACCAAGGATAACTTGAACCAGTTCTACCTGTTGAATTTCCGCAACTGCTACCAACACTATAACTGTGCAGTAAACAGCCGCGACGAGATCAGCTACACATATATGGGAAAGCTGCTGCCCAGATACAGAAATGCTACATTCTCCGGCGCAGGCGAATTAAACCCCCTGATGAACGACCCTGACTACGAAACCATAGGAACTGGAACACGAATTTTCCTCGGAGGAACACAAGGCTATGTCATTGGCGAAGGAACACAACACGAAGCCAAAAGTCAGAATGGAACCATAATGGTAAAAGGAAACGCCAAGAAGATGTCGCCGGAGTTTTTGCAAGGTGCAACATTCACCCATTATGGAACATCGCTCTACGTTGGCATTGGCATCCCAATTCCNNTACAAAGAACTAAAATCAGGCGCAATCACTATCGATGGCAAACGAGTCAAGGTTAACTCGTTATCCAGCCTAAAAACTGCAAAGAAAATCGCAGTCACACTAAAAGACTGGATTGAAAAAGGAGAATTCCTCCTCACAATGCCTGTCGAACGACTGCCGCTTGACACAGTCTTCAAACCCATGAGAGAAACAGAAGCAACACCCTTCGTCTCAAGCGTCATGCACACTGCAGTAACATGNNTGGCACAGGGCAAGAAAACATTGGGAGAGATCGTTACTAAACGAGTCGTTACAGCAAAGCCCGAAGAACCACTCGAAACAGCCTCAAAGCGCATGGGGAAATACAACATAAGCGCACTGCCAGTTATCGACGTTGAACAAAAGGTCCTAGGCATAATTACAGCTGAAGACATAGCCAAACTACTGGGAAGGTGACATAAATGGTCAGAATTCTCTTGCGCTTCAACGAAGAACTGGTTGAACAACCGATAATCTCTCACATCATTCTGGAGCACAAAGTTGCAGTAAACATTATCACTGCCCATGTAAACTCAAAAGGCGGCGAAGTTCTCGCAGAAATCCCTGACGAATCATTAGAGAAGATTGTTACGGCTTTTCGACAGAAAGGGGTCGAAGTCTCAATCCCAAGACTGGTGGAAGTGGACGCAGACAAATGTTTCAACTGTGGAATTTGCATCACGCTATGCCCTGTCGAAGCGATAAACATAGATAAGGACAATACCGTCATTTTCAATCGAGAAAGATGCGTGGGTACCACGTGTAGCGCCTGCGTTGACGCATGCCCAGCAAGGGCGATCAGATCAGTAAGACAACTCAACGCCTTGAAGAACAAAGGAGCCCGAGGCAAAGCGGAAAAATAGCAGATCATGAAGAACCTGTTAAAACGCACTTTCGAATTGAAGGAATCCAACTGCACAGTAATCACTGACAAAGAACAAGCAATCGAAGCCGCAATAGAATCGATTAGACTGAACAGAAAACAACTCGAAGGCTACATCAAAACAAACCCGAAATTTCTAGTTTCTCTAGTGCCAATTCAAATTCCTGCAGAGCCACTAGTTGCGAAGCTAATGGCAGAAGCAGCAGAAAAAGCAGGGGTTGGACCCATGGCTGCAGTCGCAGGAGTTCTGGCCGACTTGGCCGTAGAAAGCATGGTGTCGAAAGGCTCCGAAGTCGCAGTCGTCGAAAACGGAGGAGAGATCTCCGTAAGCTCAAAAGAATCCGTGGACGTTGCGGTAGCTGCAGGTGATGAACCACTATCAAAACGCTTCGGCTTTAGACTGACAAAATTTCCAATTGGCGTTGCCACCAGTTCAGGTCGTTTCAGCCACGCCCTGAGTTTTGGCGATGCTGAGGCAGTCACGGTTTTCTGCAGCAATGCAGGGTTGGCGGATGCTGCTGCCACAGCAATTGGAAATATCGTTAAAGGAGAAGACCACGAAGCGGCCATCCAAAGCGGAATAAAAAAGGCACAAACAATACAGGGTGTAGAAGGGACTATCGTGCTCTTCAAAAGTTCTATCGGAACTTGGGGCAAAATACCTCAGATCATCAAAATAA
>DUHG01000078.1 GCA_013330975.1 Candidatus Bathyarchaeota archaeon | reverse complement strand
ACTATTCACTATGGCAGATTGAAGATTGCCGGTGCTCATCTGAGCAAATCAAAAATTGTCCAGGGAATCAGGGACGGATCATACAAGGGATGGGATGATCCACGTTTGGCGACTTTCGCAGCCCTCAGAAGGAGGGGCATAACTCGAGAAGCCATCAAGAAAATGATAATTGATGTCGGACCCAAGACAGCAGATGTTGTGTTGAGTTGGGAGAATCTGTACTCCTATAATCGCAAAATCTTAGACTCACAAGTTGACAGATACTTCTTTGTTAAAGACCCAATTTTATTGACAGTTCAGAGTCTGCCCAGAATCTTTGAGGCCAAGCTTCCGCTCCATCCAGACCAGCCAGAGAGGGGTTTCAGAGAATACCATGTCAAACCAAAGAACGAAAGCAATGAAGCCCTTTTCTGGATCTCAGAAAGAGATGCCGATGCGATGAGTGTTGGAAAAATGACCCGAATGATGGAACTATTCAATATTATCCCAAAATCTGTGACTCCTGAAGGCATAAAAGCCGATTTTGCTAGTGAACCCTATGAGTATGCAAGAGAAGCAAAAGCGCGGTTAATCCATTGGGTCGAGGTTGGAGAAGAAATCCAGTGCAATGTTATTATGCCGGATGCCAGCGTTAGTAGAGGTATAGCAGAAACAGCCTGCAAAAACCTAAGCTCAGGTAACGTGATTCAGTTCGAACGGTTCGGTTTCGCGAGAATAGATAAAGTCAATGCGGAACTGAGTGCCTTATACGCTCATAAGTAGAGGAGGGAAAGTAATGCGCAAACAAGACAAAGCAATAATTTGGCCGATATATTTCGATCAGACAAAAACAAGGAAAAAAGGGAGACGCGTCCCCAGAAATTTATCGATCCCTTATCCGAAGATTGAGGAGGTTGAGGCAGCTACGCAAAAACTGGGGATTAAAACCGAAATCTCAATCGATGCGAGCTTTCCAAAAAACCCGTGGCAGAAGACAGGAATGATCAAAGTAGAGAAGAAAATGGCAAAAGAACAAATTATAAGCAATATAGCCCGCCAACTACTTAAGGCACGGAGTACCGCAGCGCCCACTCCAACCAAGAAGAAGTGAAGTCGTCTAGCTTCTTGCTTCCTTGTTTATGAGAACAGCATTTATTACGCCATCTTTACCGGGACGGGAAGTGACACGCGCTAAGCCTAGCCCTGTTTCAATCTCAGCGCCTTTAGTCATTACGCCTCGTCTATTGTAGTCTACATTCGCCAAGTTCTTGACTACGCGCAAAATTTCTGTTTTCTCCGTTTTCCCGCTTTTAGGATCGGTCACAGATGCAAAATCGGAGCTCAGCGCTTTGATTCTGACGTTGCCCCCATAGCCTCGTACTCGGCTTGTTCTGGGTTTCCCAAGAGTAGTCTCTGCTGGAAAAGAACCTTGTTCAAACTTGCGTTTCACTCTGTAGACTCGTTTCTTGCCGCCTGTGAGTTTCCTCTTACGTAAGCTACCATGCCAAACTGACATTCAATTTTCCCCTTCTAAAGGAAATTGGTGTGGACTATCACCGTCAATTTGCATATAAACATATCCGTCTTTGTCTATGTTCCTTCCTTCAAGGCATTCCCAAATGTACGCTTCAGCTCTTTTTTCATCAATGAAGTGTCGTGGGTCAAGCCGAAATAGTCTGCGAAGTAATCCGTAGTCTTAAGTGCGACGGAGCGACCGTTCGGTTCACCCACTACCAAACCCATGTCCTTCAGAAGCTTGATGTGACCATATGCATGCTGCCCCCGCACTTCGATCACTCTTTTCTGGGATATTGGCTGCCTGTAGGCAATATAGGATAATGTCTTTAGTGGACCAGATGATAACAAGGGTCTATTTACAAAACGCCTAACGAGTGGGGTAAATTCTGCCTTAAGCTGCAAGACATAGCGCTCGTCTTTGAGCTCAAGTATTTCTAGGGACGTATTTCTTTCGAGATATTGTCGGATAAGCGATGTGACTAGCTTCTTTACTTTCTTCTTCGATCTTGAACCAACAACAGAGCACAATTCGTTTAGTTCCAAAGGGCGACCGGCAACGTAAAGTGCGGCTTCCAATAATATCAGATTGTGTCTAATTTTCGCTTCTAAAGGCCCCAATTCAAGTTTGGATTTAACCTCTTGACTACTTGGTTCTGGCAACGCTGACATCCCCCACTGCTATATATAATTCACCTGTTTCTTCATTCTGCCAAAGGCTGATTTTCCCATCCTGAGCTAAGAAAAGCAAGAGAATAAACATGCGAATCTCCTCCATTCTGACCGCATTTTTCGCCAGAGCTGAAAACTCAACTATGCCTCTACCTCTGACTCTCTCACACAAGAGCTGGTAAAGTTTATCCATCTGAATCTCAAGATCTGCCAAGAAGGCATCAAATTGCGGCAGGATTTCAGAAAAAGATGGAAGAATAGGCTGCCGCACAACTCGGTCAATACGGGTCGACTTCTCACCCCTCAATACCTCGTCCAAAACTTCCAGCAGATGCCTGATTGTCGTGGAGGTTAATTCGTGTCTCAGTGGCAGAAACAAAGGCGGTGGAACATAATCGCCTATGACCTTAGGCGCAGCAGGCGGTTCTTGAAGTGTCAGCAAAAGCTTGGATTTCATCAAATAGATAAGGGCAGAGGAATCCAAAGCCACACCCGACGCTCTAAAATCAACTTTACCCATCTTTTCCATTTCACTGAGGAAGGAGCTAAGCAGATANNTTGCCTCCGAAAAATTTGCTGTTACCACATTTGAAACACCGTTCCGCTCGTACACTCCGTAGACACGCTGAGCACGGTTCACCATCTCAGGTTTCAAAGTAATTACTATGAATTGAATTTTCTCTGATTCCTCCAAGAGGAGCTCAGCAAGTTTGGAAGTATGGAATGCATCCAAATGGGCATCTATTTCATCCAATACATAGAATGCGGCAGGAGTGAACTCTTTCAGCGCAAAAATGAAAGAAACGGCGGACACAGAACGCTCACCGCCACTTGCACCACTAACCACAATAGATGGTTTGTTTGGAAACTGGACTATCATGTCTATCCCCCCGCGGAAACAGTCCTCCGCATTCTCAAGCTGGAGGTTCGATACACCTCCGCCTGTAAGTTTTGAGAAGTATTGTTTGAGGTTGGTGTTGATTCTTTCAAATGCATCCATGAAGACTTTACGTTTCTTGTTTTCGATTTCGTCCATAAATTGGACTATTGCTTGTTTTTCCTTTTCGAGTTCGTTCATTCGGAGTGAAAGCTCTCGATATCTAGAGGTCTGTTCTGCATAGTGCGACAAGGCAAGTTGGTTGACGGCTCCTATGCGTTCCAGCTCGAATCGCATCATGTCTATTGAAGTCCTTGCTTCTTCGACCTGTTTATGAGTGGTCTCCAGAGGCTGTTCGAAGCCATATTGTCGAAGCTGTGAGAGATGTTGTTGTAGACGCATCATGCAGGTCTGGATGCTCAATTGAAGCTGATTGAGAAGTGACTCTGCCTGTTCATATTCAGCATCATAAAGTCGAAGCTCAGTGTCAATTGCGTCGATCTGTGTAGTGAATTTTCTAGCCTCTTCTCGAGCTGAAAAAACGGCTTTAGACAGCTCAATGCGGCGTTTCTCCAAATCTGCGATTTCTGATTTGAGACCTTCACGGTCTGTGAGCGCTTCAGTTGTTTCCTTGTCGACTTTGCGGAGTTGTTGCTCGACTTTGGATAGCTGGATTTTGCTATTCTCGTAACCAATCCGCAGGACGTTGTCAAATTGCGATTGGAGAGTCCTATTTTCGATCTGGACGCTCCCCAATTTCTGCCGGGTTGTATTGACTTCTTCGGCAATTTGCTCTCTTTTAATCTCCATTTCCTGAATATGACCAACATCCGTTTTCTTTCTCAGATTAGAAAGCTCTGTTTGAAGCTGTTTGAGATCCTTCAATATTGAGCTTTTCTCAGACTTGTAGACATTGATTCTTCCTTTCTCAATTTCAATGTCTTTCTCGAGTCTGAAGGCGTATTTCTCGACGCGTTTTACATTGCCTTGGGTTCGCTTTACGCTGTGCCTCACTCTAGCCATTTCCCTTTCTAGGGTAGTTATCGTTTCTGACAAGCGGGCCATTTCGATTCTTGAGCGCTCAATTTCTTCTTGGAACCCTGTTATGTCCGTATTGCGTTGAGAAAGGTGCTGCTGGAGTGCTTTAACTGCTTCATCCAAGCTTTTTATCGCGGTCTCGCTTGGGATAATCGAGCTGAAATCCAGCGGTGCTCTGTAGTAGCCACTCTCGAAGGCTCCACCAGACTCGTAAAGATCACCGTTAATTGTAACCGCACGATAGCCTTTGCTTGAGAGAGCAAACGCGGTTTTGTCGTCTGAAACAACAATTGTGTCGCCAAAAACATAGTTGATGGCTGGTTCGTTGGCACTATCGTACTTTATGAATGATAAGGCTGAACCACTGACTCCTTCTTTATCAGGTATTTTCGGAATCTTGGGATTTGTTGTGCCTTGTAGAGGGATAATCTTGATTCTGCCCAATTTCATTTTACGGAGGGTTTCAGTGCATAAGAAAGCGGCTTCGATATCTTTGACAACAATAGCGTCAAGCCAGCCTGCGGCTGCTGCTTCGATTGCCTTTCTATAGGACTTGTCGATTTTCATAAGTTTGCGCAATCGCCCCTGAATGCCGGTGATGGCACCAACTTCGCCCAGTTCCTCAATGCTTCTCAAGGCTTTTTCTTCTGCTGCCACTGTCTCGGCAAGTTCCCGCTGGGTGACAAATTCGACTACCGCTTCTTTCGCTGAATTCGCGATCTTGCCAGCTTCGAAGATTTCTCTTTCCACAGCTTCTTTCTGAGCATTTCTCCGGTCTATGGTTTGCTCAAGGCTCTTTAAACGAACCTTTTGTTCTTTCTGAACCTTGCCGAGTTCAGCAAGAGAACTTTCAATTTCTTGTAGCGATTGGGCAAATCTTTCTTTTCGTGCGTTTAACTCTTTCAGTCGTTGCACATTAAGCTGCATAGCATTCTGACTTTTGGCAAATTCGGATCTCAGGAAAGCCAAACGACTGTAGTGGTTGTCAATTCTAAGCTCAATGTCACGGATCGTCTTGCTGTTTTCTCCAAGGCCGCCCCAGAGCTGAGCTGCTTCTGCCGCAAGTGCATCGTGCTCACTTTGCTTCGATGATATCTCAGACTCAAGTCTATCATTTTCTGCTTTGAGCTTTCTTATGCGCAAACGATTTTCTCTAATCTCATTTCTGATTGTTTCATATTGTTCTCTATAATTGTCTCTGACACCTTTCAGGCCTTCGAGGCTGGACTGCCCAGAGCTAATCTTTGTTGATAGTTCGGCTAATTTGGATTTCAGCTCGCCAATTCCTATTTGAACTTTCATCACCTGCGAGCCACCTTCCTCAACGATTTCGCCGCTTAACTTTCGCCATTCACTCTCCACTGAATGGCGTTTGTCTCTGCAACCCGCACGGAGTTCCTTCAGTCGATCAACGCGACCTCGAACCTTGTCGGCTTGAGCTGATGTCTCATTGACCTTCTTGTTCAAGGCAACAATTTCCTGGCTTATCTCGACTGCTTCAAATTTCTTGGTTTCTTTTTGAATGAAATTGTATCTAAGTAACTCATTGCGTTCGCGTTCCAAGTCATCAAGACGCTTCTGGACTTCTTCTACTCTTCCCATTGCAGTACGAATCGATATTTCCGCGGTTCGAAGTTTTTCTTCAGCCCCGGCCTTTTCCGCGTCATACTGCGCAATGCCCACAAGATCTTCAATTATCTTTCTCCGTTCCATTGGATTGACATCAGTCAACCGCGTGATTGTTCCCTGGGGAATTATGTTCTGACTGGCACTGCTTATTCCAGCCATAGAGAGGATTTCGAGAATATGTCCACGTGAAATTCTCCTGCCATTTAGCCTGTAGATGCTCTGACCATTTCTGTAGACTTCGCGCGAAACGGTTACTGTGACTGTGTCGACAGCCATCAGCCCATCGGTATTGTCAAACTGAATAATTACTTTCGCCATCTTTGCCTTTTCCAAACCAGCAGTCTCAGATCCGTGAAAAATGAGCTTGGCCGCGTTCTCGGCTCGAAGTCTCCTTGTACTAAGCTCGCCTAGGGAAAAGAGTAGCGCATCCATTATGTTGGTTTTTCCACTACCGTTAGGACCTGTTATTGCTGTAAAGCCCTTGTCTAGTGCAACTCTTACCGTTTGTGGCCCGAACGATTTGAATCCCTTCAACTCGATCTTCTTGATGTAGGGCATTCACTTCTTTCTCTCTTGATTTGAAATGGGCAATTGTCAATTACAATTGTCTAACACAATTCTCGTCAGCATTCATATAAAAGCTTGTTCGACCAAACAGTGTCAAGTAGCTCAATTGCGGAAAAGGCAGCAGCTTGGATAAGATTAATAAGTAGCGGTTTTGAAAACTCACCAAACGGTTGGCTATGAATTGAGCCTGAGACTAGGTCTAAATAGATTTCAAGAAGCTATGATAATAGTACTGATGATTGTCTTCATATTCGCCTTAAACTCAAACATAGAGCTTCCTTACAAGATAAGTATAGCAGTCATGGTCTTCATCTTGATGCTTCTTTCTAGCTTTGCAGCTCAAGCATTGAAACAAGGAACACAACAAAAACAAGGTTGAAATCTGATGCTAAATGGCAAAAATCGCTCCTATTGAGATCGTCTTTTGCCGTTCAGATGAGTTGTTTCTGCAACATGACAGTCGGCGGATTCAAAGGGTGACAGGAAGTCCCCAGTAGAGGCTATGAACAATCAACGAATTCTATCAAGTTTGTGATCGAACTTATCCATCGAAGATAGGCGTTCAGAGTTGAACGCAGTGCAGTTGTGTTTTCAGCATCAATCTTAAGTGACAAAAGATTTTCCCTGTTTCGGCACACCAGGTTTACATTGGCACGACTGCCTATTGAATGATCGAGCTCTGGAGACAATGCGTCGATTAGAGATTTCAACTGTTGCTGAGAAGAGAACTTGATGTTGATATTAGCGCTCGCGTTCATTTCTCTTTCCTCGCGCAAAGGATATTTTGGGTTATAGTTATTTTCAGCGCCTAAAAAATTGTGAAGACAAAGAGGCTATTTAGTCGCCTCTTCGGCTTCTTGTATCGTTTCTTCAATTGTGGAGCCTTTTGCAGCTCTCTTTGCAACAATGCCAAGTTTTGTCACTGGCAAATAGGCACCACCCGTAAAGGTGTATTCGCATTTCTTGCATCGCCAAACGCCTACACTCTCACGCTTTACTTTCGCGAAACCACATTGCGGACATCTATGACGCTTTCGCATTCCATCTATAACTTTGGCGTAGCGTTTTCTGACTGTGGATCCGTAACGGGTTCCTAGACCACGCGTTGAACCGACTTTTTTCATCCGTGCCATCGTTGATTACCAACCGAGCTTCTTCCGAAGTTCAGCAGCTTTTTCTTGAGCAAGCTTTGAAGCTTCNNGCCATGGAGATTCTTGCATCCATGACCTGCTCTTCTTCTATCCATGGATCAACTACAAGTTTACCATTTATTTGGGCAAGAGTTACGGTAATAGGATGGTGCTTAAGAGGAAGCGGACTGTAGCCTGCTTTGATCTTGACTTCGCCTTCTTTGATTTCGTAGTTTGGCATTTTGGTGTTCACCAATGCAGAGACCGCAGCCAAAGCGGAAGCGTCTATCAAGTTCCCGTCGTGATTCAGAACGTAAACGTCTACGAAGACTACGAACACTTTCTTTCCAGGTTCGATTACCAGTTTGGCGTTGTCGATGGCCTTCGACTCTCTGATTCCTCTGTCAACTACTCTAGCCAGCTCTATCGAGTTTTCATCCGGTGGACCGGGCTCGAACGCTGCCGAAGCTATAGGCACGAGTTCTGCGTTCACTGTCAGAACACCTTCGTTAGGGGTATCGGGAAAGGGTTCACCTGTTGCTATCTTTACACCAACCAGAACTTCTGTTTTGCCCAGTCGTATCCTTGCAGAACCCTCTGCGCGTTCAATAAGACCTTCTTCAATTGTCATTTCTCGGTATTCAGTTAGGCTTCTGCCATCTAGGCGTTTTCCAGCGTCTATTGCCTCTCCGATCTGTTTCTGTCTAACTCGGGTTATCAAGGTGGACATTATTCTTCAACCTCTTCTTTTACTGTCATATATTTTGTGCGTAATGCTTCCTTTTGCATGACGTAGATTTTCTTGCAGCCTTCTATTGCCATTTTCACGGCACTTTCAAATTCTTGGGGTGCAAGTACCCCGTCCATCTGCAGCAGAGTGACCGCGTTGAGGTTGGGCATAAAAGCAACAGGAACATCAGCAGCTCCTACTTTGTCTTCAGTGTCCATCAGATCCAATACAACAGTGTCGTCAACTTTCCCTGCTGCACAGGCAACGACTAGGTCTCGTAGTGGAATTCCGGCATCGGCAATAGCCAAGGACGCTGCGGTTATGCTTGCACATCTTGTTCCACCATCAGCCTGCAACACTTCAATGAACACATCGATTCCGGTTCGAGGGTAGAGATCAACAAAGACCGAAGGTTCGAGCGATTCTCTAATCACTTTGGAGAGTTCGACTTCTCTTCTTGAGGGTGCAGGAGACTTACGTTCTTGCACAGAGAAAGGTGCCATATGGTAGCGGCATCGAATCACCATGCGATCGGGTTGTGATAGGTGCTTGGGATGCATCTCTTTTGGACCAAAGACTGCTGCGAGAATTTTGTTTTTTCCATGTTCAACATATGCTGATCCGTCGGCGTTTCCTAAAACGCCTACTTGGAGCTTTATTGACCGTAGCTCATCGACTCTTCTACCGTCAAGCCTAAGGCCTTTCTTGTCAATTAATTTTTCTGGTTTTTCATTCATTCTTTATTTTCCTCCCTTTTCGCTTTTTCTTCTTTGAGTAACTGTGTTATGCGATCTGTAAGACCGCTAGTGTGCGATTCCTCCTCAATTTTCCTTATTGCCATCATTGCCAAATCCTCATCCTCCCGATTTTTTCCTGTAATAAGGATAACTCCATTTACACCAAGAATAATTTGGCAGTCTGTTTCCTGTTTTATGGTTGAAATCATGGAGCCTTTCTTGCCTATCACTCTAGGAATTTTCGTTGGGGTCACGCGCATTATCTGCCCGCGGGTGATTTTGCCCAACCCCGGTTCATTTACGGCAAGTTGGGGATCGTGTGATCGGTCATACGAGGCAATTTTGGCGACTATCAAGTCTCCTGCGTTAAGAACCTGAGACAACTCGTCTGCCTGCGGCTTGAACTGTCTACTAAGGACTTCTGAAGCCCTCAATAAAGCTGAGTATGGCGCTTTGATGTCGATTGTCCAACCATTAAATCCAACTTCTGATACCGTCCCTATTACAATGTCGCCAACTTTTGGCAGATAGAAGGCTCTGAGAGCTACTACGTTTACTTTCTTGTTGTCAACATCTGCTAAGCCAATTCGGCTGGCATACACAGTGTTTGCTTCCTTGTAGGCATTCTCGCCTGCAAGGTAGTCACCCTCTGCTAGTGGCTCTCCAGGGGTTACAAGCTGTTTTTTCTCAAAATACGTTGGCATAAAAGTTCACCTTTTCTCCAAATTTTCAAGTAACTATTTTCGCTTCTCCATTTCCTTTTGTAATGTCGCCAAGCTTGTTTAGAAACGAAGCGTAAGAGCCTGCTGGCATATCTATTACGCCTGCCCATGAACCGTCAGAACGCCATTCTTCGTGTTTGATTGTTCCAGCGCTTTTCAGAGCACCGTAAGCCCTCGCTGCGTATTCTGTTGGAATGCGAACACTTACTGAAACCTGCTCTATTTTTAATGGCAGAATTGGTCTCAGAAGTTTAACAATGTCTTTTGCCTGTTCTTCAACAGGTTTGTATGGGTCGATTGGATATCGAATTTGCTCCATGGCGTTTTCGATACGGGTCGGGGGGTGCGGCAAGTTGGTTTTTGGATCGACCGCTTGGCGAGATATGAAGTCAACTATTTGTTTCCTCTTGTCTTCCACCATCTTGCGCCTTTGTTCCGTGGTCAGCTGTAATGTGCCAGTTTTGATTATTGTGCTTGCAACCGTCAAGGCGTCTGTTGTTCCAAAGGCTTTGCGAAGTTGCTCGTCTCCAACTCGCGTACCCTTGTTGGCATCGGAAAAGATGATTTCTGCTGCAAGGACTTCTGTTATCGACTCAAGCTTTCCGTTGCGATAGTCAAGCGCTTTTTGGGGTTTCACAAGAATTTCGAAATGTTCGTTTTCTTTAGTTAACCGCGCAATTGTAAACTTCTCGCTCATCAGGTTGTCACTTGCTCGAACCCAGCTCTTTGATATGAGCTTCCACAGTCTCGTCTGTCAACATTTCCATCTTTTTGGTGGCTACAGGAATAACCGCAACTTTTATTCTCGCAGGCAGCTGTCGGGCTTCAAGGGCTTTCGTTAGGCATTTTATAGCCATTTTCGTAGCATTCACGAGTGTTTCATTTTCTTTGTATTCTTCTTTCAGAATTGCCAGTACGGTCTCTCTTCCGGCGCCAAGTGCTGTTGCCTTGTACCCTCTGTATGTACCACTTGGATGGGTTCCGAAAACGTGATTCCCAGTTTTATCAACCCCTGCGAAAATTATCGATACGCCAAAGGGTCTTACACCTGCGTGCTGCGTGTACATCTGCTGTATGTCGCATATTCGTTTGGTAACGACTTCTACGTCTATGGGTTCATCATAAGTTAGCTTGTTGCTCTGTGCGTAGATACGAGCTTGATCTATAAGGATCCGGGCATCACTGCTTAGACCGACAATTGCGGCTCCAACATGCTCATCCACGCGGAAGATTTTCCATGAATATTCTGCCTCTTCAAGAGCTTCGATATTTTCTTCAGAGGCGAGCACTATACCTTCTTCGCACTGCAACCCTATGATTGTAGCCCCTCGGTTGACGAGTTCCATAGCGTATTCAACTTGGAATAGTCGCCCGTCTGGGGAGAAAACTGTAATAGCGCGGTCATAGGCGCCTGGTGCTGCAAATACAGACATAATTTGGACCTCACATGTCTCTTTACGCTTTCGCTGAGTGTCATATAATAACTTGACTAAAAACCTTTCCTATGGGGTATGGAAATAGAAAACTCGATTTTCCCTTTGTATTTGATTTTGCCGAAATCTCTGGAATGAGCTCGAACATGCATCAGTATACGTAAGTTCTTCAATAATTGCTGTTTTCGAAATCGACGCTTGGACTATTCATAGGTATTTTTTGCCCGAGTCTATTTTCTTTCTTATCTGTTTGATTTCCTCCTCTTCGTTGGCTAAAGCTCTAAGCCAGAAATCGAATTCGGTTTTGGATATCTCTTTTGTAATTATTCCTTTTTTGTCACCAGCGAAGTATCTTGATGGTTGAGTGGATGATCCGAAGAGTTTCACGTAGAATATCTTATTTTCAATAGTAAGCTTGGAGGAGCAACCTCTTGTTTCTGCTGTAGCATAGTCCACTTCGTGTGCCATAAGATAGACTTCCACATAGCTTTGCCTGTTTGTTATTCACTTAAGGTTTTTGATGTGAATTAGCTTGTTTTCGATCAATAAAGCTAGTTGTCTTCGAATTTTTCTGAGTGTAAGAGAAGCTTTCTGACAAATCGATTGATGCTATTCAGTTTTACTCATGAAAACGGGTTCGTCCCGGCTTTCCCTGTCCACAACGAGTCTCCCATTTTTGATTGCCTTGTCCACCAAGTTTGCCCCAAAACGGTAGCCAATAAAACTGTGGTTTGGAACATTGAGAACAAGGATGTCTGCTCTTTTGCCCATTTCGAGCGAGCCAACTTCGCCAGCGCGGTTGACTGCAAACGCTGCATTGATTGTTGTCGCAGCAATGGCCTCAGCGGGGGTCATACGCATGAAGCGACAAGCCATTGCGATAACTAGCTGCTGGCTCTCAATCCAGCAGTCAGCATCGAACCCTGTTCATAGGGCAACCGGCACGCCGGTATCAATCATCAATCGAGCATTGGCGTAGCGCCCTAGCATCAAGCTGAAGGCAGTGGCCGGAAGCAAAACTGCGATTACCGCTTTTCTAGCAAGGGCTTTGACTCCCTCAACAGAGGAGAAAACCAGATGCCCGGCTGAAACAGCTCCCAAATCAGCAGCCATCTCCGCAGTGCCCAGAGCAGTAAATTCATCCCCTTGTATCTTAGGTTTCAGACCCGCATTGTTGCCCTTCACCAATATTCGTTTCGCTTGCCCCAAGCTGAACGCCCCTCGCTCGCAGAATACATCACAGAACTCCGCCAGCCCCTTATCGACGATTTTTGGGATTATCTCTGTCACGACAAGGTTGACGAAATCGTCGGGATTACTTTGATATTCGACCGGAACTACTCTAGCCCCCATGAGCGTAGATACCACGTTCACACTGTGTAGCTGATTGAGGCGTCGCGTTGCTTCCAGTATCTTTAACTCGTCGCTTGCTGTTAACCCGTAGCGCGCTCTTGGCCTCAATAGTTGTTGTGCCATGATCTAGCATAGTGTCGAGTCTTTCTATGCCCAATTGCACGAGCTGCTCAAGACGTGCTTTGCGCGTCTCCTTTGCAGTCCCCAGGATGCCCCCACCTGAACGGACCAGTTCCATGTTGGAAACGCCTTCCACCCTTATCTCGAATTCATCCTCACGCGAACCTGCAAATATCAAATTAGTGTGTGGTTCGACGAATCCCGGGAGGACGGTTTTCCCCTGGGCGCTGATAATGTATCCCCCCTTGAATGCCCCGACAATGTCTTTTGTCTTGCCGACACCAACGATCCTTCCGTCGCGAACTGCAACTGCTCCATCGCGCACAATGGTCAGTTCGCGCATTTCCTTCCCAATTCTCGGTTTTCCTTGGCTGCCAGCGAGCGTGAGCAGTTCTTCAGCATTTACAATAAGCAAATCAACGGACTCTCTAGCTGCAGTTTTCTTAGCTGTTCTAGACAAGAATGAAGTGCCTCTTCGCAAGACTCAGAAATATTTAGGCTTGTCCGGAGTAATATAGATTCACAAAACAAGATGATCCACAAAGCACAAAGGTATGTTTAGGCTTACATGCCGGTGTAGGGGTCCGATTTAAATCAGGATAACGAAAAATAGCTTTAAACTTGGTAAACTGGTTTAGGAACATCTGTTCTTTGTGGGAGAGAAGAAAAAGAATGCTGGTGCACATAGAAGAGTTTGGGACGTACGCAGAGATTACTGGTTTTAGAGGAGTCCAGATAGATGATCCTAAGAGAATGGCAGACCTGGCAAGTCAGGAGAAAAGAAGAAACACGACGGTCCAATTTCTAAATGCCCGATTGATTGCCACATGGGAACATCTTTACTTTGCTGTGTTGGATGCACTGCTTGCTTTCAGAAGCAATTGCAATATTTCGAAAAGTCTCGGAGTTGAAATTATGTTATATGCTTCCGCCCAGAGGCAGATAAGAAAGGCAATAAATTTGATAGGTATGGGATGTGGTAGTTTGAATTTGGCAGTTGCCATAGTTGGCGAAAACAAAGCTACAATGAAGCGATCTCTTTCTGTGATCACAGAACATACGGGAAAAGCTCCAGATGAAAGTGTTCTGGGGTTCTCAGGAACAAAAGCGGAAGAAGTCCAACGAGTTTTTGGAATATCCGAAACTGAAATTTCAGCAGTGTCATTAGGGAACAAAAATGAGGCATTGGTGAAGTTGGTTATTGAGAGGATGGCTTTACTCGCTACTAAAATTTGACTTTCAGAGCATTTTTTCCTTCAGAACATTCAAAATGCTATTGGGTTCTATTAGGGATAACCCAGTTAGTTTGCCGAGCACTTCGACCAAAAGTATTCTATTTGGATTGTCAAGATCCACCTTGTTCATGATTTCTGTTGCAGCAGCCTCGACAAATTCTTTAGTATGGAGGTCTGTGAATCGTTTCTCAACCATAACGCGGAAAGTTTCGTTCTCACCTATTCCAGAGGAGAGTTCTTTGGCTATGCACTTTATCTGTTCCAAGTCAGTGGTTACAATTCTTTGAATGGGAATTATCCGCAAGGCGTATCGAAATTCATAGGGGCGCTCATGCAAAATAGCTCTAAATTTCGCTATTACCTCAATTGGGTTGAGAAAAGTTTTAGCAGTTATCAAACCCCTGATTCCTGTCTTGCGAGCTTCAGCTGATTGATCTTCCAATGGGTCTCGCAGCAAATAGAGTATTTCATGAATCATCTGCTGCTCGTTACCACGAGAAGTTGTTGCAATAAGGTTAAAATCGTGTATCAAACCAACACCTTGGGTCAGTGTAAGTACGGCTTTTCTCACAGCTTTGGGCTCGTAGCCGTCGCCTCACATCATCCCAACCTAATATGAATGTTTCGATGATTTATTCATTTTGATGTTGCTATTTCGCGCCCGAGGTTCCGGCTAAAAACTGACAATCAATGCAATTGAATGGAAAAGAAACAACAGATAAGTAAAAGTCGAATGAACAAGGATGTTTCTGGTTCATTTTCCTGTAAGGATTTCGACAGCTGACGAATGAGAATGCTTAAGACTTGCGCTGGCAAGCTAATTTCTACACAAACTGCTCGACGGAGGTGAAAAAGATTGGTGTTTGAAGAAGAAGAGGAATGGCAAGAAGGAGAAGAAGAAGAGTGGGAAGAAGAGGAATGGTAAAACCGCGAGAGATTTTCTCTATATTTTCCTTTTGTATTTCAATATTTACGCAAATGCCTCTTCTGCAATTGGCTGCATAGTTGTCTAGATCCATATTTATAACCTGCAAGTTCAAATCAGTAGTGATTTCAACATGACGAGAATTGCAGTGCTAGATGCAGACAAATGCAAGACAAAGAAGTGTGATCAGCTTTGCCTAAGGTTTTGTCCGATGGTTCGAAGCCGGGTGGAAGCTATCAGAATAGAAGGAGTCAAAGCAGTGATCTCTGAAACGCTCTGTAGCGGCTGCGGAATATGCGTCAAGAAGTGCCCGTTTCATGCTATTTCGATTGTGAACCTGCCTGATGAATTGGACAAGGATTGTAGTCACCGTTTTGGCGAAAATGCTTTCAAATTATTCAGATTGCCAACACCCTCTCCGGGCATGGTGTTGGGTTTGCTGGGTCAAAATGGAATTGGAAAAACGACCACGCTCAAGGTATTATCGGGGGAGGTGAAGCCAAATCTCGGAGACTTCAAATCCCCTCCTGAATGGAACGAGATTATCGAGTTCTATCGAGGTTCAACGCTTCAGGACTATCTTCGACGGATCAGTGAAAAAAATCTGAAAATTGCGCATAAACCTCAGTATGTTGACAAAATACCCAAAGCAGTTGCTGGAAAAGTCTGTGATCTGCTCGAAAAAATAGATGAAAGAAAACAGCTGGATAGATTATCCGATGAACTGGAGCTGAAGAAAGTTTGGGACAGGGATCTCAACGTATTGAGTGGTGGCGAACTTCAGCGAGTTGCAGTGGCAGCCACCCTCAGTCGCGAAGCAGACGTGTATCTTTTTGATGAGCCATCCAGTTATTTGGATGTAAAACAGAGATTACAAGTAGCCAGAGCTATACGAAGCCTGAAAGAGCTCCAGAAGACTATAATTGTTGCCGAACATGATTTGGCAATTATTGACTATCTCTCTGATCAGATTTGTGTTTTCTATGGCGAGACGGGAGTTTATGGAGTAGTTAGTCACGTTCATGGAGTTCGAACCGGCATAAACATTTACCTGCAGGGTTTCATTCCGGATGAGAATATCCTGTTTAGAAGAGAGCCAATCAAATTCCATGAAAGACCGCCCGCGGTGAGTGCAGAAACACGTGAAATACTCTTAACTTGGACGAGCCTCAAAAAGACTTTCACAGGATTTAGACTGACCACAGAACCAGGCGAAATTAGGAAGGGAGAAATAGTAGGAATATTAGGACCAAACGGAATCGGAAAAACGACCTTCATAAAACTTTTAGCTGGCTTGGAAGAAACGGATGATAAAACCATATTTGCCGAGCTGACCGTCAGTTATAAGCCACAATACATAGCGCCAGATTACGAAGGTAGCGTTCAAGAATTGCTGATCGGTGTTTCCAAGGAGAATTTCGCTTCCAGTTGGTACAAGAGCGAGATCTTGATGCCCCTGAAGATCAACCCACTGTTGGACAGGAATGTGATGGAACTCAGTGGAGGGGAACTTCAAAAAGTTGCCATCGCAGCTTGCCTAAGCCGCAAGGCAGACTTGCTTTTGCTTGATGAGCCAAGCGCCTACCTCGATGTTGAAGAGAGGCTGAATATGGCTAAAACTATTAGGCGCGTAACTGAAGCCCATAACATAACGGCTTTTGTTGTCGAACATGATGTAGTTACTCAAGATTTCATTGCTGACCGTTTGATGGTTTTCACCGGAGAATCAGGAAGTAGTGGATTGGCGAATGCGCCAACGACATTGAGAAAGGGCATGAACATGTTTTTGAAAGTAATGGAAGTTACTTTTCGGCGTGATTCAGTTACTAGGCGACCCAGAGTGAACAAAGAAAGCTCGAGAATGGATATTTTCCAGAAGGAGATAGGCGAATACTACTATACGAAAACGAAGCAGAAGTAGTCGAAGACACATTAAGCAGTCTTGAATAAATTTGCAAAAAAATTGAAAATTCACTTTATGATTGCTTTGAACGGTGTAGTTAACTTAAAGAATAAGCGAAAACATATCCTAACCAAATTCGAAAATCAGAACACGAATAGATGGTGAAGGCAGCAAGTGGCTCAAACCTTTGAGGAAATCAGCGCGTCAGACTTCTTCTATCGCAACCGCGACATCGCAGGCTTCACTAATCCCTCGCGTGCTATTTTTGCAGCTATAAGGGAACTTGTGGAAAATTCGTTGGATGCGGCAGAAAGTAGCAGGATACCGCCTGAGATCTATGTTCGTCTCTCATTTGAAGGAGAAGCCACTAAGGAAACTCAGATTTTCAGGTTAAGAGTTGAAGATAATGGTTGTGGAATCCAGCCCAAGTTTATTCCTTCAGCTTTCGGTCAAGTCTTGTATGGTTCAAAATACAAGCTTAGGCAAATGAGAGGCACTTTCGGTCTCGGAGGCAAGATGGCAGTCCTGTATGGGCAAATCACTACCCATCAACCAGCACTCGTGACTTCTAGTACTGGAACGGCAAAGATCTATCAGTTTAAACTGATGATGGACATCCAACGGAACCGCCCAATAGTCCTCGATCGAAAGGTGCAGATTAACAAAGAGCAATGGCATGGAACTGTCGTAGAGTTTACGCTCGAAGGTGATTATCTTAGAGCAAAGCCCAAGATAATCGAGTATTTCAAGCAAACTGCCATGGTTAACCCTTACGCTAACCTCACGTTTGTAGATCCCAAAGGCAGACTCTACAAATTCACCAGAGGGACTACAAGAATGCCAGAGCCGCCTAAAGAGACTCTGCCACATCCCTACGGAGTCGATGTGGAGCTCCTCCAACGCCTAATACAGCTAACTGTTGACAAGAAGATGATCGACTTTCTTAGGCATCACTTCCACCGTGTTGGGGAGATTACCGCGCAGAAATTCTTGGATTTTGCTGCACTAAGTCCTTCAAAGAATCCAAAGAGACTATCACATGAAGAAATAGTCAGGCTGATGCATAACTTGAAGAAGTTTAAGGAGTTTCTTCCGCCTGACGCAAGTTGCCTCTCACCTCTTGGAGAAGAGCTGCTGAAGGCTGGAATTGAGAAAGAGTTGAAACCTGAATATTTGGTAGTTCATCAGCGCAAGCCTTCTACTTACGCAGGTCACCCGTTCATAATTGAAATGGGTATAGCCTATGGGGGTGAAATTCCCAAACGCAATTCTTTCTTAATTTATCGCTTCGCTAACAGAATTCCATTGCTGTATGACGAAGCAAGTGATGTGTCCTACAAGGTTATCACTTCCATGAACTGGCGTAGGTACAAGGTTTCACCTGACATGCCTATTGCCATAGTCATTCACATTTGCAGCACCAAAGTGCCTTACAAGACAGTTGGCAAGGAATTTATTGCTGATCGTCCTGAAGTGAGACGGGAAGTCGCGAATGCGATACGAGAAATTGGGCGTGAGCTTCAGCATTTNNGGAAAAGAGAAACTCCCAGATATTGAAAAACTATTGAAGAGTGTGCAGAAGTATGGAGTCGAAGAAGAAGCATAAAACAAGTATTTCTGAAAAGAAAAGCGAGGTTATTGGGAGCCTTAGGAATCTTGGCACATCTGTTTATAGTCAATTGGATCAAGGCGCCTTCCCCACCATCAACATGCCAAGTCGCTCAACAGAGAACATCAACTATGATTCTGTTGTGCGTCAATATGTGCTTGGCGACAAGATTG
This sequence comes from Candidatus Bathyarchaeota archaeon, assembly GCA_013330975.1. Lineage (GTDB taxonomy): Archaea > Thermoproteota > Bathyarchaeia > Bathyarchaeales > Bathycorpusculaceae > UBA11855 > UBA11855 sp11852u. The sequence continues at coordinate 11,779 of DUHG01000078.1, read as the reverse complement.
TAAGCCGCAATGCGCGGAACATTCGTCATCTCAAACCTTTCACGCAGCTTACTTGGGCAGCCATGTTCTCTAACGAGTTGGCAACACAGCGCAAGACCAGCACCTTGAGGGACGTTTACTACTCGGCTCAAGCCTATGAGATGACGTTTAAGGATCAACAGGAATCTAACAACATAATTACCGACCTTGAGACTCTTACGGGTTTTGCCAGAGAAGACTTTAACATATTTCCAGAGGAGAGGTCAGCGATTTTTGGTGACTTGACGATTGGTTATACGGTTCCAGGATATGAAGGGAAGACACTTAACTTGACCAGTCACCCTGACGGCGTTTTGATTGGTCCTGCACTGACTTCTGCGGAGTTTGTGAATACTAAGGCAGATAAGGTCATCGCAATCGAGAAGGGCGCCTTGTTTACGAGATTTATCGAGGAAAATGTGCACAACAAACACAATGCCCTGCTTATTTCAACTTCTGGACAGGCTCCAAGACAAACCCGAAGTTTCATACGCAGGCTTAGTGAAGAGCTCAATTTGCCTGTTTATATTTTCACGGACGGTGACCCTTGGGGCATGCACATTGCCATGGTTATAATCTCAGGTTCGGCAAATGCAGCACATCTGCGTGAGTTGAACACTCCTGATGCAAAATGGAGCGGAGTATGGGCTTCAGACATCGTGGATTACAAGCTACCTACTGACCCACTGGATGAGGTGGATATCAAGAGGCTCTACGAACTGCAGAAAGACCCGCGATACCAAAATGACCCATTGTGGCAGAGAGAAATCAAAACATTTCTAAAGATCAGGCGCAAGGCAGAGCAAGAGGCGTTTAGTCGTTACGGACTCACTTACATCGTCGATGAATATTTACCGAGAAAACTTAATGGGTCTGAGTAGCTGCAGAACAAGTTTAAAATAATTGTTCTATCGTTATAGTGGAACCATCATTTGAGAAAGGAACTGAAACTGAATGAGCGAAGGAGATACATTTTGGATTTCGCTAGGAGAAAAATTCTTTGGCATACTCATCTTGATTCTTGGCGCACTCCTTCTTTACTATACCGCCACAAGTACTGCCCAGCTGGCTCCTTTCCCCGGCCTGTTCGGCTTTCTCGGCATTATCGTCATTGCCATAGGTGTAGTGTTGCTTCTGGTTAGACCACCTGAATAGGTAATATAAGTCCTGATCTTTTCCCTCAATCACCAGCTTACAATTTGTAACCAACGCAGCAATAATATCTATTGCCATAAGCTAACGGACCATAATTAGAGCAGCTTCATATGTTTCAGTAATCTCGTGCAAAATCTTGCCATATTTTCGTTAATGATTTTTCGAATTACTTTTCCTTCCTTTAGCATTTTTTCTACGCGATCAACGAGAGTGCTGCCTAAGAAGCCGTATTAACTCTTTGTGGTCTATGCTATTCTGGCTCCGCAGATACGATAGAAGTTGTTGTCTTCTTTTAGTGACCGGCCGCGTTTTGGTCAGCTGCTCAATATTGGCAGACTAATGATGGGAAGAAGTTCTCGTAATCTTAGGAGAGTTGTTGATGGCCACGCTGAGTGTTTATTAACCCTTTATCTATTAATTCTCAAACGCTAAGTGGAGATGCTCTTGAGTTGCCTACTCGCCAGCCAATAGTTTGTGTTCTTGGGCACGTAGACACTGGCAAGACTTTGCTCTTGGATGAGATACGAAAGACAAGTGTCCAAGCGCGGGAGGCTGGAGGAATGACTCAGCACATTGGCGCAAGCTTCTTTCCCCTCGAGACGCTCAAACAACTTGTGGGCCCTCTAATCTCATCGCTTAAAGGGGAAGTTGAGATACCGGGATTGCTTATTGTTGACACTCCTGGACACGAGGCTTTCACGAATTTGCGACGTAGAGGCGGTAGTGTGGCGGATATAGCGATTCTCGTTATTGATATGCTCAAAGGTTTTGAAGCACAAACTCAAGAGTGCCTTGATATTTTGAGGGCTCGCAAGACGCCTTTCATCGTTGCTGTAAATAAGATGGATCGCATTCCCGGATGGAAAACATATCCTGATTTACCCTTTCTCCAAAGCTACATGCGACAGGATGTTCATGTCAGGGAAGAATTAGACAACAGGCTTTACAAGATAATGGGAACCTTTTCGCGCTTGGGCTTTAGAACTGATCGATTTGACCGAATAAGACGCCAAGATTTTGCGTCCACTATTGCCCTCATTCCAACCAGTGCAAAGACCGGCGAGGGATTAACAGAACTCATAATGGTCCTCGTTGGTCTAACACAACAATTTATGAAAAAGCAACTTCAGACCACAGAAGGACCGGGAAAAGGGTCTGTTTTAGAGGTCAAAGAGGAACCCGGGCTCGGCTTAACACTTAATACGATAATCTATGATGGCGCACTTCAAAGGGATGATTTAATTGTTGTTGGAGGAAAAGACAAACCCGTTGTGACACGTGTGAGAACAATTCTTGTGCCCAAACCCCTTGATGAGATTAGGGACCCGCGGGACAGGTTCTCTTCAGTTGACTGCGTGTTCGCAGCCGCAGGAGTGAAAATCGTGGCTTCAGGGTTGGAGGGAGCGCTTGCTGGAGCACCATTGTATGTTGTTCCTCCCAACGGGGTGATTGATGAATATGCAAAGCTTGTTACTGAGGAAGTGGGGCGCATCAGGATAGTCACGGATGTTGCTGGAGTTGTCGTGAAAGCTGATACCTTGGGATCTTTGGAGGCCATTGCTGAGATTCTGAAGAGAAACAATGTTCAAATCAGAATTGCGGATGTGGGGGACATCTCCAAACGCGACGTTGTGGAGGCTTCAGTGGTCAAGGCTCGAGAACCGTTGGCGGGTGTTGTTTTAGGTTTTGGGGTTAAGACTTTGCCTGACGCTGAGCAGGAAGCTGCAGCCAATGATGTCAGGATTTTCAAGGAGCCAATAATCTATAACATGATTGAGCAGTACTTAGAATGGCTCAGATCCAAGCGTGAAGCCAAGACTGAGGAAGAGTTTGAGAAACTTATCAAACCTGGAAAAGTACAGGTGATAGCTGGTTACATCTTCAGACGTGCAAAGCCTGCAATATTTGGGGTTGAAGTTTTAGGTGGGCAAATCCGACCGAGATATTTTGTGATAAGAGCTGAAGATGGCGCAGATCTCGGTGAGGTGCAACAAATACAGGACAAAGGCAAAGCGGTTTCAGTGGCGGAAACTGGTTCGCAAGTCGCCATCTCAATGGAGAAACCGATCGTTGGAAGGCATGTTTTTGAAAGAGATGTTCTCTATGTGAAGGTACCTGAGGTTGATGCTAGAGTCTTGCTTTCTACATATTTCGACAAGCTCTCATCTAGGGACCAAGAAGTATTGAAAGAGTATGTTGAGGCTATGCGGAAGAAAACGCCGTTCTGGGGAGCAGTCTAAACGATCTGGAGTTATCCTCCGCCTACCGGGGGAATAATCGCCAAGAGGTCTCCTTCGCTGAGGGATGTGGATACGTCTTCGGCGTTTCTTCCGTTCACCAGGAATTGAAGGAACTCTCTGATTGCACATGTTTTTGGGTCATAAACGTAGTCGGCGAAATCCTTGCCGTATTTCTCCGCAAGCACGGAGACTACTCTTTCCAGAGTGATATCTTCGTCTTCTGGAAATGTTAGTGTCTCTTCTCGTTTGCCTGTTATTTCTCGCAGGCGGGTAAAAAAGCGAACTGAGATTTTCAAGACAATATCTCCGTCTCTATTAGAGTTTGGAGGGATTAAACCGTTCTGTTTGTTAAAAATGATTGCGACTATTTTAAGAAAAAGATAATAGAAAAGAAGAAAGAGCCAATTGTGGAGAGAAATGCCGTTTATGGATAATAATATTGTGGCAGCAAAGATACAAATTAGCAAAAATGGACCGTATATTGTCATTGGAAGAGTTCCTATCTATGAACAGATAGTAGTTTGTGACGCTGACGGAACTTCTGTTGAATGGCACAAGGGAAAACAGTATCTGGCGTTGGAAAAGTGCGCACTTTGTCGCTGTGGTCACTCAGGTAACAAACCTTTTTGTGACGGAACACACACAAGAATTGGTTTTGACGGAACCGAGACAGCCGATAAAGAGGCATATTTGGATTGTCCCAAAGAACTTGATGGACCAACTCTCAAATTGCTCGATATAGAAGAGCTCTGCGCTTCTGCTCGTTTCTGTCACAGGGCTGGTGGAATTTGGAAGATTGTTCCGGAGGCATCTCAGCCAGAGGCAAAGAGGACAGCGATCGAGGAGGCATGTGATTGCCCCTCAGGCAGGTTAGTCCTCATCGACAAGAAAACCCAGGAAACGGTGGAGCCAGAAGTTTGCAAGTCAATTGGATTAATCGATGATCCATGGATAGGGGTAAAAGGTCCAATCTGGGTGCGTGGATACGTGCCAATTGTATCTTCACAAGGTAAGGTTTACGTAATTCGCAACCGCGTTACTTTGTGCCGCTGTGGCAAGTCTTCGAACAAGCCTTTCTGTGATAGTAGTCACTATCCAGAAGCAGCAGATGTTGAGAGAGTTCATACTTAGTGAGCAGCGCAGTTGAATCAGAGTACAAATAATTACCCCTCCCTCTGTTCAATCTAATGAAAAGCGAATGCCTCTTTGGAAAAATGCACAAAGGTTTTCACCTTACATGGGATTATAAACGCAGAAGTCCTAGGGTAAAAGTTTATATTTTTGGCTGATTTTTGCATAATTCCGAGAGAAAAGTTCTATACCAAAAAGTGAGGTTTGATTGAATGGCGTATTTAACTACAACAGGTTCAGGACAACCAGTCCTCATACTAAAAGAGGGCACCACAAGGAACAGGGGCAAAGAAGCTCAGAGAAATAATATAATGGCAGCACGTGTCATTGGCGAAGTGCTAAAGACTACACTTGGTCCGCGTGGAATGGACAAGATGCTGATTGATAGCCTTGGCGACATCACAATCACTAATGACGGCGCAGCAATCCTCAACGAAATTGACGTTGAGCATCCAGCAGCTAAGATGATGGTTGAAATCTCTAAGACACAGGATGACATGGTTGGCGACGGGACAACAACTACGGTTGTGCTTGCAGGTGAACTCCTTAAGAAGGCAGAAGAACTGCTAGAACAAAATATCCATCCAACCCTTCTCGTAAGTGGTTATCGCAAAGCTGTTCAGAAAGCCATTGAGATAATAAACAACGTCGCAGTTACAGTGGACATTGAAGATCGCAAAACACTCCTCAAAGTTGCGCTGACTTCAACAAGCGGCAAAGCAATCGGTGCAGCAAGAGAACACATAGCGGAGATCGCAATCGAAGCAGTGAAACAAATCAGTGAGAAGCGCGGCGACAAGATGCTGGCAGACATAGACAACATCCAGCTTGTTAAGAAAGCAGGCAAGAGCCTTCTTGAATCACAGCTTATAAGGGGAATAATAGTGGACAAAGAAGTTGTTCACCCTGGAATGCCGAAGAAGAAGGAAAACGCTAAAATCGCTCTGCTAGATTCTGCGCTCGAAATCGAGAAGACTGAGATCAGCGCGGAAATTCGCATCAAAGATCCAAGTCAAATGAAAGCGTTTCTAGATCAGGAAACAGGCATGCTTAAAGACATGTCTGACAAAATTAAAGCCTCAGGTGCGGACGTAGTTTTTTGCCAGAAAGGCATTGATGACATGGTACAGCATTTCCTTGCAAAAGAAGGAATAGTCGCAGCCAGGAGAATAAAGGAGTCCGACATGGAAAAACTAGCTAGAGCAACTGGTGCCAGAATCGTCTCTGACATAAAGGATCTCAAAGCTGCAGACTTGGGTATGGCGGGCATGGTAGAAGAGCGAAAAATCGGCGAAGATAAGATGATATTCGTCGAGAAATGCAAAGATCCGCACTCAGTAGCTATACTCATCAGAGCTGGACTCGAAAGAATGGTCGACGAAGCTGAAAGGGCAATGACTGATGCATTATCTGTGGTCTCGGACGTAGTTGAAAACAACAAAATTGTCGCGGGCGGAGGAGCAATTGAAATCGAAGTGGCCAAAGAACTGAGAAATTATGCCACGAAGGTTGGTGGTAGAGAGCAANNGAGCCCATCGTCGTGAAAGAACAAGCCATAAAATCAGCGGCTGAATCCGCATCAATGATACTGCGCATAGACGATGTAATAACAGCGAAAGCACCAAAAGGCGGTCCAGGTGGTCCTGGCGGACCCGGTGGAATGCCGGGTGGTCCTGAAGGCGAAGACTAAAGCAAACATCCCTCCAATTTTTTCTTTTTATGGTCATTCCTGTCTAGCATTGAATATGCCACATGCAGCCGGAAAAATTGCCACTTACATGAAATTGAGATGAATCACCGTGAGCAAAGCTGAAAGAAAACCAAAGGAAAAGGGGAAGACCACCTTTGCGGATGAAATAGGGCGCAAGGAAAAAGCATTGGTTCTGTTCTACGCGACTTGGTGCCCCTATTCTCAACGCTTTCTACCAATCTTCAAAGAGTATTCGAAGACAAATCCAGAAGAGTGCTTAAGCGTAGTCGTTGATGACAATCCTGAAGTTTGCGAGGAATACTCAATAGAGTATTATCCAACTGTAATTCTTTTCAGAAAAGGAGAAGCGAAAAAGCGCTTGGATGCCGAACCAGGAATTGGGCTGGACAGAAAGCAGTTGAAAGATTTTACTGAAAACGAATAAACACCTTCTTTTTTTAGCTTTCCCAATTCTTTGGGCAAATGCTTTTAACAGTCAGGCAGAAGTTGTATTGCGAGACTCATGCAAGAGATAATAACTGTAAACGACTTGGTCGAAATATATTCAGACGGGACCAGAGCCGTTGACAATATTTCGTTTACTGTTCAAGAAGGAGAGTTTTTCGGTTTCCTAGGTCCAAATGGGGCGGGCAAGAGCACGACCATTAAGATCTTAACCACACTCCTTAGAAAAACCTCGGGCACCGTACTAGTTTCAGGATACGATCTTGACAAGGAACAAGAGAATATCCGAAGGTCCATTGGTGTTCAAAGCCAAGATACTGCCGTGGATGGAGACTTAACCGGCAGAGAGAATCTGATGCTTCAGGGGCATTTCCAGCAAATGCGAAACCCTGAGTTGAGAGATCGAGTAGATGAGCTTTTGAAGCTTGTTGAACTCACAGAAGTTGCAAACAAACGCGTAAGAAATTACTCCGGTGGTATGAAGAAGAGGCTGGACCTGGCAACGGCGCTGGTTCACAGACCAAAATTGCTTTTCTTGGATGAACCGACGACTGGTCTCGATCCCCAATCGCGTGCTGCAATATGGGAATACCTTGACAAGCTCAACAAGGAAGAGGGCACCACAATTTTCCTAACAACTCAGTACATGGAAGAAGCTGACAAGCTCTGCAAAAGACTTGCAATTGTTGACTCTGGGAAGATAGCCGCCAGCGGTTCTCCGGTCGAGCTGAAACGACAGGTTGGAGCCGACTCAATAAAATTGTCGCTCGAAAACTGCCAAAGAGACAGGTTCCGTGCAAAAGAGATCCTCGAGACTCTTGACGGGGCAACAAAAGTTCTCGATTCAGAAGAATGTATAACAGTTTACACAAAAAACGCCGGCCACATAATCGCTGACATAGTCAGAGCTTTTGACAGCAGGGACATCAGGTTGTTGTCGCTCAGTTTTGCCTCGCCAACACTGGATGATGTTTTTCTCCAACACACTGGAAAAAGAATTCGAGCAGAAAGTCTCGTCAAAACCCCCAGTACAACTGGGTTTGGCAGAAGGAGAGGATGAAAATGACGCTACTTTCGGATACAAGATACATCTTTGTTCGATACTTGAAGAAACTGATTCGCAATCCAATTTTGCTTTTCTTCTCGCTGGTCCAGCCAATAATATTCTTGCTTCTCTTTACCCAGCTCTTCTCCAGATTTGCGGATTTGCCTGGTTTCGGGGAAGCTACGGGAGCTGAGACCTATCTTCAGTTTGCCACCGCTGGGATACTTTTGCAAAATGCCTTCGGCAGTGCTCTGCAATCTGGAACGTCAATTGTGTTGGACATCGATACCGGGTTTCTCCAGAAAATGCTTGTAACGCCAGTCAGCAGGTACGCCATTCTCTTGGGAAGACTGACAAGCGATGCCTTTAGGGTAGTTGTTCAATCACTGATAATATTGGTTTTAGCAGTGGTCTTGGGTGCTTCAATAGTAACTGGAGTGGGTGGATTGCTGCTCATACTTGTTACTATGGCCTTCTTCGGACTCGCTTGGTCAGGGATTTCATTGGCAATCGGATTGAAAACAAAAAGTTCTGAAACTGTTTTTGCCATAGGCGGATTTCTTACATTTCCATTGATTTTCATGAGTACTGCCTTAACGCCTGAGACATTTATGCCTAACTGGATGCAGACAGTGTCAATGTTCAATCCCGTAAGCTATACAGTTGACGCGGTTCGAGCTCTTATGGTCAATGGATATGCATGGAACACAATACTGCCAGCCTATGGCGTAATAGGTTTACTAGCCGCCGTAACATTGGGGGCCACTCTCTACCAGTTTAGAAAAGTCGTTAGTTGATGAGGAACCTCCATCTCGCTGGGAAGTGGTAGTTAAATAGTTAGCACCCCCAATATTATGTTTGGGGAGAGGGTTGGAAACCCAAAGATTATGTTTCAACATATTCCCAGATGAGTGCATGGGCTGCTCCGAATACAGTGAGACAGAGTCGAATTCAAGATCCCAAGTTGCCTTGATCTTGGCAAGTGGAGGCATGGTTTATCCAGAAACTTACAGTCGAAAGATTGTGAAGGAATGTAAACTATATCATAAACGTAAAATCGAATATTTGAGGTAGAGAAACCGATTTCTAAATTGGGCTTGGGAACTCGAAGAATTGGCAGCTGTATTTGCTCTCCGAATATGCTGAAATGGTATAGGTTGACGTTTCTAATGGGATCTTTCTAGCCGATCAGTCGATTAAAGTGGGGAATCTTCTTAAGAGGCATGATTATCCCGAGGGAAATGAAAAGAGTTGATATGGTTATCAACGGAATCTCCAAAAACGGATTCATTGTTGTAAGACTGATCTTGAACCCCAAGTAGCCTTTCTGAAGAGTTTCCATGACCATAACATGGAACAGGTATATTGGCAACGTGTTCTGGCTGATCTCGCGTACTAATCGGTTCACTAGAGAAAGACGACCCACAATTGCATGCATTGGAACAGCTGAAAGAAGCTGAAACAATGCAACTGAACCCATTATAACGTTAAAGCTGAACGAATTGTAGAAGAATTGGCTTTGTTGTTCCCCAATAGTGGCAACCAGTAGGTAAGTTCCAAAAATGGTCCAGAGATAGCCCAAGACGAGGAGCAAACGCAGAATCGGGGTACGCCATCGCACTTGAGATAGGTAGGCACCAAGGACGAAGTAGCCTATCCACCCTGTCAACAAGAATACGTTGGCATTCAAAACGTATTTTTCAGACAGATTGACAAGCGGCACTATAGCGGTACCGACGAACCAAATCACTAGGAAATACCTAAGGAGCTTCCTTCCTGAATAAGCTACTACAATCCGGAAAACCGGTGTGAGAATATACAGACCAATCAGCAGGTAGAGGTACCAAAAGTGCGTGTACGGTCCAGTCAAAATGCCTTGCACCATAGAAGTACCATCGAGAGCTTCGCCATTGACGAAAAAACGCCAAGCGAAATAGGCTACACCCCAGAAAATAAAGGGTAAACCTATCCTGCGCCAGCGTTTCCTGAAAAAGGCCTTCAGCGGTTCGTCTGTCTTTGAGGATTGAAGCAGCAGAGCTCCCGTTAGCATTATGAAAAGTGGTATGGCTGGTCGAGCCAAAGAGTTGTAGAAGTTTGATGCCCACCATCGGACTATCTCATCTCTTGACATAATGTCAACGATTACATGTGGTTCAGTTGATGCGTGGAGNNTAAATTCAGAGCTTGACCGATTTCGTTGGCAATAAGAACCGCGCCTTCACTGTTGGGATGAACACCGTCCCCAAAATATTCAGGATATTCCATGAGGACTTTGTTGACATCAATCAAGGGCAAACTCAGTTCGTTCGCGATTCTTTCGATGCATGGAATTACACCTTGTTCAAGATTTGTGTTGTTCAAATTGAGATTGTTGTTGAAAATAGGGGGCGGCTTTACAAGCCAAATCTCTGGGTTGTTCTCCAGCGTTTGATATTCGCGGATCAATTGTTTATAGTCGTTTGAAAAATATTCAATTGACTCGAAAGTTTTTTCTTGAGCATCATTAGTCCCGAGCATTATGATCACGATTGAAGGTCCAAATGCCTTTACATCACGGAATTCCTTCTGGCTGATGTATGGCTTATTTGACTTCGTGAGCACTGTTGATCCTGAAACCCCAAAGTTACCTACTTTGTAATCTGCTCCGAGCATTAACTGCAGATTTTCAGGGTACCCCGATCCCTCGGTGATACTGTCACCGACGCAAGCAACGCGAGTCTGACCAGGCAGACTCGTTCCATAACTCTGAGTCCCTAAAAACCATATTAAAAGGCCTGAGAAGAACAAAAGGGCAAAAACTCCAGCGGCCCCCAGTGTTTTTTTCTTGATCGCCATCTTTGCGTCTGTTTCCCGAGTCATTTATTGCCCAATGAAGTTTGGGCTGCACTATTTTAAGATGCCTCAGGAAAATGATTCAATGCTGTTTGCTGGCGANNAACGCGAGATTCTCTTTGGCACTTGGATAGCCAACAGCTAGAAGTACGACTACCCTAAGATTGCCCGGTATTCTCAGAACTTCTCGGACTTTGCTCTCGTTGAAGCTTCCGTTATAGCAGGAGCTCAATCCTTCACCTGTGGCGGCAAGACCATATTCTGAACCACAATTGCTGCGTCAACGGCATTCCATTTAGAGGATTTCTTTTCGTCGCCGCAGGCAACAATAACCAATGGTGATTGTTTTAAGAACCTGGCGATTATGCCCGATGCAAGGACTTTTCACTTTTCAATATCTGTGACTACTATCAAGTGCAGGGGTTGGTTGTTGGCCGCTGAAGGTGCGAGCCTCGCAGCCTCCAAGACTTTTTCAGTTTGTCTTTTGGCATTTGGGTAGATGCGTGGTTGCGAATTGACTTTCGGGTCTATATGGCTTCAAGAACATCCATTCCTGTCTCACGTTCCGGAGGGGGTGGACAGTTTGGGCAAAGGGTTTATCATGACGGAGCTTGTGATGTGTCGGTTGTTGGGCTATTCAAGATTTTAAAGAGGGATAAACTCAGATGGGAAGAATACATGACTTGTTGAAAAGCCAATAAGACAAACTGAAGTGCCTAAGGGCATTGACTCCCGAACAAGCTTTTCTCAAATTTTGCTTTCGTTGGAAGAACTGCTCTTCTTTGTTAGGGCTTCTCCGAGAACCAGAGAAGCCAATAAGACAAGAAAGGTCCCCCAAAATTCCTGCTATCAGAGTGGAAACATAGGGATTTCTCACCGCCTCCAAAGAGTAGTCGAACATTAATCCTCTCCAAACGGGCGTATTCTCTTCTATTCCTATAGTCTTGGCCACTTTCTCCAGACCANNCTAAAGCACAAGCCAGCGCTCCCAGGACAACAGAAAGCCAAGATGCAATGAACACGCTTGAGGCAAATCGTCCATTTCCCTTTGAGTTTCGAGTCAGAAACCTAACCACGAAGAAGCTAAGTGCGCCGATCACCGCCATGTTGAATACGTTAGCGCCAAAAGCTATCAATCCGCCGTCAGCAAAAAACAAAGCCTGCATCAGCAACACTATGGTCATGCTCAACATTCCTGCATAT
>DUHG01000059.1:6484-10281 GCA_013330975.1 Candidatus Bathyarchaeota archaeon | reverse complement strand
ATTCATTCAGGAAATATCTTTGTGGCTGATCGCATCTACATTTTTGACGCGGTTGAATTTAACGATAGGATGAGCTATTCTGATGTCGTGGCTGACATTAGCTTTCTAGCTATGGATCTAGACTTTAAGAATAGAACAGATCTTTCTGACTATTTGGTTGAAAGGTATGTTGAGTATTCAGGAGACGAAGAGGTGGCAGAGCTGCTTTCGTTTTACAAATGCTACAGGGCTTATGTGCGAGGAAAAGTCGTCAGCTTCAGGCTTAATGACTCAAGCATAAACAGTCAGGAAAAGACTCTGGCGGCGAAGGAGGCAAAAGAGTATTTCAGGCTATCTCTGGAATACGCTAAAATTCTCTAAGGAAAGAGAAGAAACTAGGCGCAAAACTGACCAGCGACATACTCTGGAACGTCGACTGTCCCCATAACGATTGGCTTTTGATGGCAGTCGCTCCCACCTGTCACAACTAGCCTATTTTTCTCTGCAAACTTCACGTAATGTCTTGTAGTCTCAGGGTCATGTCGAGAATGCCAGCACTCGACGCCATCGATGAATCTCAACATTGACTCTTCGATTATAGTTGTCTGTTCGGAAAGGGATTTAGTCAAGGTCGCTAGTGAAGTTCCGTGGGGGTCGTTTGGATGTGATAGAACGATTTTTCCTCCGGCGTCTCTCATGAGTTTTGATGCCTCTTCGATGTGAAGGGGATATTTTGGGACGTCGCACTTTACAAGATATTTGTCAAATGCTTCCTGCCTGTTCTTGACNNTCTCGCGATAGTATGCCATGCGCTTAAGTGCATCGCCTAGGGCTTTGTTGCGCCATTCGAAGTTGTACCCTAGGAAATCCAATGAGACAGGCTTGCCTGCGCGGTATTTGGGATGCGAGAAAGTAACGTTTAGCTCGACTCCTGGTAGATAGCGGACGTTTTTTTCCCTAGCTAAGCTGATAGCAGATNNTAGAACTCCATCAGAGTGTTTGGAGTGAACGTGAAGGTCAATGATCATGAGGAGAGTTCCGGCTAGATTTTTTCAAGACCGATGACTTGCCAACTTTCCGGAGGATCACGTTCCGTGTCTACGGTGAAGTGTAAGATGTGAAGTTTGGGGAAGGTTTTTTTCACATCATTGATTTCGATGGGTTCGTACTTCTTCTTGTTGGCGAGATAGGCCTCAACTGTTAGGGCGTTAGATTCGTACTTCTCTTTCGTTCTTCTCTGGATCCTGGCGAAGGAGACTTTTTCTGAGCAGTGTGTCTCGAGTATGGCGAAAAGCATCTCGTGTTCTGCAGCGATCCCAGCTGCTTTTTTCCTGAGTTCTTGGGTAACAAAGGTAGCGTCCAGAATGACGCCCCCCTTGTTTTTGCTGAGTGCTTCTTCGGCTCGCCTGAACATTTCGTCGTAGACTGACAAGCGTTTGTTCATGTTTCCTGCAACTTTCGCGTCAAAGACATCTTCACCCCTGAGAACTTCCAAGCGAATCAGATCGCTTCGGAGAATTGGGTACCCTTTAAGTTTCGAAACTTCCTCTGAGGTCTCCGTTTTCCAGGTTCCTGGGAGGCCGGAGGTAATCAGGAGAGTTTCTCGCGGAAGTTCTTTTCTAACAAACTCTGCAAAAGGTATTCTCATGAACAAGCCTCTGACAAATGGTTCGGCTGTGGATTAATTAAAGATTTCCTGCAGAGAAAAACAATAGGTCCGCTCCGTAGGAAACGACTACCTGAATNNGCAAAACTAAATAGCAAGACAGACCTATCCTAAGAGAAAGAGGCAGGAAAATGGAGAAATTCCAAGTCAAGGATATTGCACTTGCGGCTCAAGGCCGTCTTCAGATCGAATGGGCTTCATTGCACATGCCAGTTCTAAATCAGGTAAAGAGCAGGTTTACAAAAGAGAAACCCCTCAAAGGTCTAATGCTTGGGGCGTGCCTTCACGTGACGAAGGAGACTGCTGTACTCGCGGATACCCTTATGGCGGGAGGAGCACAAGTTGCGCTCTGTGGTTCAAACCCCCTGTCAACGCAGGACGACGTGGCTGCCGCGTTGGCAGAAAAAGGCATTCATGTCTTTGCCTGGCGCGGGCAATCAACACAGGACTACTACGAATGCATTAACAGGGTTTTGGATTACAAACCCAACATAACTCTTGACGATGGGGCAGACCTAGTTGGAACCCTTCACAGCAAGCGCACAAAGGATTTGAAGAATGTGAAAGGGGGAACAGAAGAGACCACAACTGGTGTGGTTCGATTGAGAGCGATGGAGAAGGATGGAAGTCTCAAGTATGCGATAGTTGCCGTGAATGATGCCTATACCAAGTATCTGTTTGATAACCGATACGGTACTGGGCAAAGCACTATCGATGGCATAATAAGGGCCACTAATTCCCTTCTTGCTGGAAAAACCGTTGTGGTAGGTGGCTATGGCTGGTGTAGCCGAGGTATAGCAATGAGGGCCCAGGGACACGGTGCCAATGTCATTGTGACAGAAGTGCAGCCTACTCGCGCACTTGAAGCCGTTATGAACGGGCTCCGAGTTATGCCAATGAATGAAGCTGCTGAGATCGGTGATATTTTTGTCACAGCCACAGGCGATATCAATGTGGTAAGAAAAGAGCACATGCAGAAAATGAAAGATGGAGCAATAATTGCCAACAGTGGACATTTCAATGTTGAGATTAGCTTGCCGGATTTAGAAGCCCTCGCGAAAACCAAACGAACAATTAGACCAAATCTGGAGGAATACACCCTGAAGGACGGCAGAAAGATAATACTGTTGGCCGAGGGAAGGCTTGTGAATCTGGCTGCGGCAGAGGGGCATCCGTCAGAAGTTATGGACATGTCTTTCGCAAATCAGGCTCTTTGTGCGGAACATATCGCAAAAACCGCGCGCTTGAAGCCAAAGGTCTACACTGTTCCATGTGAAATTGATGAAAATGTAGCCAATTTGAAGCTTAAAGCTATGGGAGTCAAAATTGACAAGCTTACTCCTGAGCAGCAGAAGTATTTGGCTACTTGGGAAATGGGAACTACATAGAGTTAGTTATATCGGAAGTCACGGTAAACTTTAAATGAATGATCAAATAAACAAGGCTGTAAAGTAGTGATTCAAAATGGTTAGTAAAGATCAAGCGATAGGCGCATGGATAGGCTGGACAATGGCAACAACTCCTCCTCCGAAACCGATCGAAGAGATAACGACGGAAATGGAAGAGAAGAAAGACGAACCAAAGATGGAAGAGCCAAAGGAAACGGAGCCAGCTGCAGAAAAACCAGTCGAGAAGAAAAAGAAGTAGCTGCTGAGCCCATCAGACGAGCATGTGCCCAATAAGGGTTTCCTAGTTTTCTTTTTTACTTTTTACCTATATATTCTAAGCCATTCAATTTTAATCTAGGCGGACATAAGTCAGTTTTATCCCAATTGGCGGAAGCCAATTGAAGCTATTCTTCGATTTGGCAAGTTTGTTCGGGTGAGGCAAGTTTCTTGAAGGATTCAACTCCTTTTGAGTATCCTGAAGCGATCAATACATCGCCGTTTTGGATTCGTGAATCCCCCTTTGGTCGTAGCGTTTTCCCGCCTCGTTTGATCACTTGAACCCACATACCTGTGTTATCTTGCACTCTTGCCTCCTTCAAAGTCTTGCCCACTAGCGGAGACCCTTCAGTCACGCATGCTTGAGCGACTGTCTCCTCAGCTGCTTTTATGGCAAGGTTTAGCACGGGATGTGGTTCGATGTCTCTCAGAACCACTTCGGCGATCTCGGCTGCGGCATCGGCGATATTCTCTGTGGCAACTCCTAT
>DUHG01000059.1:0-6479 GCA_013330975.1 Candidatus Bathyarchaeota archaeon | reverse complement strand
TGCTAGTGCCTTGAAGTCTCTAACACTTTGCGGCGCACCGCGCGTGATCAAGACGTCGCCGTTGAGAAGTTTCTCTTTGGATGACGGTTTGATGATCCAGTCTTTGTTTCTTCTGACTGCGATTATGTCCACGCCAAATCTTGCAGTTTTGTCGAGGGTGCCGATTTTCTTTCCTACGATGACAGAGCCTTGTTTCACTATCGCCTTCGCCAACCGTTCTTCAACCTGCTCAAAAATCGTACATACTATGGGGTGGACGCCGATTTTTTGGGTAACGATTGCAGCTATGTCCGCTGCAGCATCTGAGATTTTGTCTGCGGCAGCTGCAACTGTGGATACGCCTGTGAGAGACTCTGCGTCCTTAGCGTCTCTGGCGGCGATCATTATTTCCATCTCTAGAAGGTAGGCTAGTGTGTCGACGCGTTTCTCGAGTTCTATGATGTCTTCGGCGAGCTCCTCATCATTGAACAGAGCCGCGGAGTACGCTAGGTCAATCATGAGTTCAGAGAGATTCTTCATTTCCAAGAGAAGTTCTCTGACTGGTATGGGTTTGTACTCGATTTTATCAAAGCGAGGCATGCTTGAAGAAGTTCCTCGTGGTAAAATATTCGCCAAGCAATATTTTAATCATGCTCCGCTGCTTCATCCTGCAAGCAATAGAACCACTAGTAAGGCGATGGAAGTGGCGCTGTCTGCGAGTGAGCTCTCGATCGGTATGACGAAGTTGTCTGGGTCTAAACCTTTCTTGAAGGTTAAGATTGAGATGCCGTAGGAGACCAGAATTATTGCAGCTACAGAGATGAGGTTTGTGCCGATGAGAATAAGCAACAGGTTTGTGAATGCACCTAAGGAGAGGTTGCCGGTGAAGAGGACAGAGGAAACTGCTAATATGCAGAAAAGCACGATTGAGGCAGCCCATGCAGAGAGTATAGTCTTTGCGTGATTGCGGATTGATGAGAAGGATGGTTTTAGCAGGCCTAAGGCAAGTTTTGTTGTTGCAGTTGAGCCTACTACGGACCCCACATCTCCTACCATGTCGATCAAAGCGGGGTATACGACGTAGATTTCCTTTCGGTTTTCAACAATTTCGCTTATTCCTCTGAGAACCGTGCCTGTTACGTTGACTATGAAGGCTACGAAAACCATTGTCACTAGAGATTCCTTTACAGTTTTCACAAACTCGGGCTCGTGAAGGTTTCTGATTAGAAGGCGAACGGCCACTACGAGAATGCCGACTGCAATCAGAGCAATGATCCAATTTCCAAAATTGACGAAGAAAAAGAGGTTTAAAATTAAAACATAGTATAGTGTCACAAATATGTCTGCTACTGTGGACATTATTGGATAGACGACGACGTCGGGATCCAGTCCTTTCTTGAAAGATATGAATGCTACTTTTGTGGTGATGAGGGTCAAAGACAGCCCGATCGCCATCGTTGAGACGATTACGGAGAGAATTGCAGGGATATCAACGGTTGTTATTCCCCAAAAGACTGTCCCGAAAACAATTGAAAATAGGCCCACTGTTACGCTAGTTGCGAGAGTAACAACTACGAGTGCTTCAAAGAGTTTGTAGAAGCTTTTAGTGTTGTTGGTAAACCTTGGGTAAACCGTGCCCAGATGTAACGCAGTTCCCAAGCGTCCGGACAGCAGTCCGCCTATGACGCCCTTGGCGCTGACGATTGCGGGGTAAAGCGCGATTGCCCATGGAGTCATCTCGAATACGCCTAGCTGAGAGGCTATCAGGAATCCGGCAACTAGTCCGCCCAGATCGAAGGAGTATGCGAACAAGGTTTCCTTGAAGGCTTTGAAGAATCCCCGGTTATAACCAGCGTGCATCAAGGTTGATCGCCCCCGGAGTTTTGAGTGAAAAAAGGGCGTTGGTTAAACAGTTGGGTGAATCTTTTCACAAGAAATTGAAGCATACCGGGGATGAACATGAAAATGAGCGAAATTAAGTGTCGTGCCTTGAGCGTTTCATCGAAAACTTTGAAGATTTTCAGCCGTTGAGGTGTCGTTTTGCCTTTGCGCCGCTTCTGTTTCTTGAAAAGATTCTCGTGTTCCAACCATCTCATAGGCACCACTTGGGAATTTTCGTTGGGGAGTGTCAGGCAAAGGCTAGCCTCAGCTCTAAATCTTCTATGAGGGGTATTATAGTGCTTAAATAAGTTTCTAACAGTACTTGGCGGAGAGTTTCACCTTCATCAGAGGCGCCATTTCAGGCTCGCGGTCATTTGCACGGCAGGATGGAAAGTGAGCAGCGTGTCCACAGGAGTTTTTCACGAGGATTGCGGGGGAGGAGCAATTCTGGTTGTTACGGTTAGGATTTGAATCCAAGCCTAAGTGAAGATGTCTCTAGGAGGGCACTTCGATTGATGAAGATGAAAAATCCAAGCAACAAGTTTTATAAAATTTGGGAGCCTACCTCTATTCTCACTTAATGGAATGCTCGGTAATCTATCTATTGTTGATTTCGGAGACTCATTAGGAAATGGAAATATTCGTTCTTGTGCCATTAGTTTTGATTGCCACTTTCCTAATGGGAATATTGTTCAAGAAGATAGGGTTGCCTCCAGTTGTGGGGCAGATTTTGGCGGGAATTCTTTTGGGCGTTCCCATTTTGAAAGACTTCCTATTTGACAATCCCTCCTCTTTGACGATAATAGATTTCCTTGCTTATCTTGGGATAATTTTCCTCCTATTCTTGGCTGGATTAGAAATTGATATACAGAAAATAAGGGAGACTTCGAGAGACTCAATACTTATATCTATGAGTTCAGCTTTGTTGCCCTTCCTTCTTGGGTTTCTTTTCATTATGATTGCCTTCCCACAATACGGTTGGCTGACAGCGCTGGTTTTTGGAGGAGCCATGATGGTAACTTCGGAAGCTACGAAGGTCAAGGTTCTGATGGACTTGAACAGTCTTAACACGCATCTAGGTGCCATAATGCTCTCGGCTGGAGCAATAGACGATATATTTGAGGTTCTGTTCCTGGCTTTAGTAGCAGTCCTTGGAAGCGGAGGTGGATGGATCGAACTGGCAGCAATTCCGCTTGAACTTGGAGTTTTCGTGGTCGTGGTTTTTGTCTTCTTCAAGATATCTTCCAAGATTTTCAAGTATCTTGATCGAAACGGTGGCAATCAAGCAGAGATCTTTTCACTGGTTGTGATCTTCATTATGGTGCTCTCAGCTCTGTCTGAGAGTCTGGGCATAGGTTATTTGATTGGCGCAATCGCCGGTGGTTTCGTTCTCCAAGTTGCAATGAGAAACATCAGCGAGGTTCACAGGAGAAGTATGATTAGAACGACCGAGCTAATAGCTCTGGGTTTCATCGTGCCTTTCTTTTTTGCCAATGTGGGAGTAAACTTTGACTTCAGTAGTCTCTCTTCCAATGGTGCCTTGATAGTTGCGACCGTCGTCATAGCGTTTTCAGGTAAGATCCTGGGAACCCTATTGGTGAAACCCTTTTCAAGCTTGAGTTTGAAGCAGCTGTACTATGTGGGTTGGGCTATGAATTCCAGAGGGGCTGCTGAATTGGTTATTGCTTTGGCTGCGAAACAGTTGGGGCTCATTCCGATAGAGATTTTCTCGGCTCTTGTGGCGATGAGTTTGGTGACTACTTTGGCGTTTCCGCCCGTTTTGGCAAGAGGTATCAAGAACAATCCTGGGCTTATGGACGTTGCTCCTGCAAATTCAGGGGCACAGCTCGATACATCTGTTGAAAAAAGTTTTAACCAAAAATGAACTAAGAAAGGGGTGTGGAAGAAATGATTAGCGAAATGAAGATATTAGTTGGTGTTGATGGGTCTGCTCAATCGATGAGGGCGCTTGCCGAGGCTGCAACCATTGCAAAGTGTTTTTCAGGTTCCGTAAGGATAATCACGGTCTATCGGCGGGGAATGGAGAGCAAAGCAGATGAGATTTTGTCTGGGGCAAAGCAACTGTTGGAGAGAGAGAAAGTTGAGTTTAATTCAGTCTCTATCCTTGGGTCAAACCCTGCAAGAGCATTGCAAACGATAGCTAAACAGGAGAACTTCGACCTTATTGTTGTGGGGAACAGGGGTTTGGGAAGTAAGGCTTCTCTGCTTCTTGGAAGCGTGTCAAGACAGGTTGTCGCTGACGCTGAGTGCAACGTGCTGGTGGTTAAGAAGTAATCGAAATCGCAACCGATCAAGATAGCTGATGGCTATTCTGCCTTGAGTTATAATTTTGCTTTTGCCAGATTTTGTGGAGTGTTAATCCCTTAGGATTGAAAACTAATGGTGGCGAATCTGCTGAACTTTGTGCGGTATCTCATCTTTTAAATTTCATTCCTGAATGGTCCAGTAGCCTATACAGTCGTACTTTGGCAAAGTCTGTTACCACAAAAAGAGCGAAAGCATATCCCCAGACCAGAAGTGCTAGACCCCATCCCATGGCAGGAAGCAGAATCCCGTAGACCGTGATTATTGTGGCGATCAGCTGAGTTATTATGACTGCAAAGAGAAGAGCCTTTGCGGGCTTTACTGACCAAAATGGACCCTTTGTTCTTGCAACAAACACGGTAAGGTGCCCAGCCACTGAGAGCTTGAGATATATGAATGATTGAAGCACAAGGGGGTCTAGCTTGAGCACGACAGTTCCGATGTATAGAATACCGAAGGACGAGAATACTCCGATTATTCCCAGAAACGTTGCTATACCCAGGAGAGTTCTCATGTCCCATCTTTCGGGTTTGCCAGAGTACTTCACATTGTCGTACGCTATGGTCATTATTGGCAGGTCATTTAAAAGTGCTAGCAAAACTATCATGAGGGCTGTGACTGGATAGAACTGGAAAGCCACGATCGATGCGGTNNCGGCTTTCTATCATAGCGTCAATTATGACAGATAAACCTGGTTTCGTGAGCACTATGTCCGCGGCGGATTTCGCTGCGTCAGTAGCGCCTGCAACAGCGATGCCTGAATCCGCTTTCTTTAACGCAGGCGCATCATTAACACCGTCCCCAGTCATCCCGACAATGTGTCCTTTGTCTTGAAGCAACTCAACAATCCGGTACTTGTGCTCAGGAAATACCTCGGCGAAACCTTCAGCCTCCTCAACAACACGTTGAGCTTGGCTGTCAGGCTTTTCCAAAAAAGATTCTGGCAATGCAATGTTTGTCCCTAGGTTTACTTGCTGCGAAATTTCTTTGGCTATCGCGATGTGGTCGCCAGTGACCATTTTTACATCCACCCCCATTGACTTAGCCGTTTTTATGGTTTCAGCTGAGTCTTCCCTTGGCGGATCATAGAAGCCAATGAGACCAACATAATTCCATTTGTTCTTATTGTCAGTTTGAGCTACGCCAAGTGCTCGATAGCCTTTTTTGGCATAAGTGTCGACATCTTGCGTTAGTGCTTCGCTTATTGCTTTCTTATCGTTTATGAGAGCCAAGATGACCTGAGGTGCTCCCTTTGAGACCTTAAATCGGCTGCCGTCTACTTTTTGGACCTCGGCTTCAGTTCGCTTGGATACAGGGTCAAAAGGTCTGAAAGTTGTTATTTTGAAATTACTGACGGAGGCAGTGATCGCTGGGAAGCTTTTGGCCTTGGCCAAAATTGCTGCGTCAATTGGATCCCTGTCTTCTTCTCTTGAGGCAAGCGAACCAGAAAGTAACAAGTCGTTCTCCGTGAATTTTCCGTAGCTCTTGGTGCCACCCAAGGTGAGCTCGTTCTTGGTGATAGTTCCAGTTTTGTCTGAGCATAGCACATCCATTCCAGCCATTTCCTCGATTGACACCAATTTGCTCACGATGGCTTCTTTCTTGGCGAGAACAACAGCGCCTATTGCCAAGGTAACTGAAAGAACAGCTGGGAGTGCTGCTGGAATCGCGGCAACAGTCAAAACCAATGAAAACTGAATTATCTCGAGCATCTTCTCTCCTCGAAAAACCGAAACAAGAAAGATTACCACGACCAGCACAATCGCCAGGAGAATCAAATAGTCGCCTATTTTGACTATAGCTTTTTGAAAATGGCTCCTAGTTTTTGCTTCTTCTACGAGCTTGGTTGTTTTCCCAAAAAAAGTCTTTGTGCCAGTGTTCACGACCACGGCGTTCATTTCTCCTTGGCGGGCAATTGAACTTGCATATGCAACATCGGATGGATGTTTCTCCACGGGCAGGGATTCTCCGGTTAAAGCTGATTCATCGGCAAGCAGATAGTCGCCCTCGATTAGTTTAACGTCTGCAGGTACAATATCGCCCAGTCGCAATCGGACAACGTCGCCTGGCACGAGTTCTCGAGCGGGCTTTTCCTGCCATTTGCCGTCACGCAATACTCGAGCGTTGAGGGCTAGTCTCTGCTTCAGCATTTGAATTGCGTTTCCTGCTTTGTGCTCTTGCCAGAAACCTACGATTGCATTCACCATTAGAAGCGTCAGGATTATTCCGAAATCTGGCCAATGCTGTATTATTGCCGACATGATTGCGGCGGCTTCAATCATCCACGGGATTGG
>DUHG01000101.1 GCA_013330975.1 Candidatus Bathyarchaeota archaeon | reverse complement strand
GCGACACATAGGGCTGTTTGGAGTGGCGGGCGTTATAGTAGCGACATTGCTGATCGTTGGGTTCGTTTTCGCAGGAAACATTCTTCAAGTCTACGGAAGAGGTGTTCTAACGATTCAAGTGATGGACGAGCCGGTCAAACTTGAACATTTGTATTTGACAATCGATTGGGTTAGAATCCAGAATGAAGACGAGACTTGGGTTGATCTTACGCTAGAATCTAACTCTGAGCCATTTAGTTTCGATCTGTTGACTTTGCAAGATCAGTCAGCAACCTTGTCAACTACCTCGATACCCGTTGGAAGATACACGATGATAAAGATGCACGTATTGTCTGCCAGCACAATCAAAGAAGGTGGAAGTGAATTAACTGTGCCGAGTGACGTCTTGAAAGTTATTCTAACGCCTTCGCTTGATCTGGCAAATGGTGAACAGACGACTGTTCTTGTCGATCTGCAGCCATTAGACATCGACGAGATTGCAGTAAGTCATAGCCTTAACCTCAGACCTGTCGTCAAATCAGTAGTTTCTTAGCCAACTGATGAAGGGTAGCAAGATGTTTGAAGCGGCAATGTTGTTTGCGAGTTCGGGGATCGTTCTATTTTCGGTGTGCTTGACTTTCGTGAGGCGGAGTGAGCCAGTCAGCAGAGATGATGCGGAAGTGCTATGGAAAATGCACAGACAGAATGACATTTGCCTTGCACGCAAGTGGAAGCCAATGAAGATTGGGAAAAACAAAGTTGTTGGCTTCACATGTGAGTGTGGGCACATATATACCCAAACCCGCCCTCTTTTGTCTCGGGTGCCCCAGGCTCAATGATGGGCATTCGAGCATCCCTCCCCTTTTCCTTTTTTCATCTATAGGGCTTTTGTTTCCAGTTTCTGTAGGTTTCGTACCACATTATCGCTGCTGTGAGGAATGCTATCAGTAGTCCGAAAGCCGTGAGAAATTCAAAGTGCCTAATTTGGGTTAGGTAGAATACGAGAAGCGATGTGAACATTGTTGCGTAGAAAAAATGTCTGGGGACCATGAGCGCNNCCAAACCGGACAAATTGCTTCAACACGCCGACGTCAACGGTTTTTACGATTCGATATTCGCCGTTAGTTTTGTCAACCAAGCCCAAGTCTTCCAGTTTGTCAAGATGGTAGACCGCTAATGCTGGACTCGAAAAGTTGAGTGCTCTTTGTGTTTCTCGTGCGCCCACGGAGTCTTCTTTTTTGCTCAGGAGGTACCAGTAGACCCGGAGGGTGTTTCCCTTCAGAATGCTCTCAATCTTTTCTCCGCTCATTTCGAGGGGCAATTCAGTTGAATAGGAAGGTTGGTTTTCTTGAGTTTCTGCTGGGGTTGGGCGGAATCTATTCACCCTGTCTNNGTTGCTGCGATTCCTGCAAGAACATAGGTGTCAGTCATCGATGGTTGCGTCTCTGGGGGTGTCTTCTCTGGTGGTGGTGCTGGGTCTACTGCGAAAGCGGCAACTGCGTGTGATGGCCAGTAGGCTTCTGAACCTGCGAACGAGGCGTATACTGTGTATTTGCCTTCTATGTCAGGTTTCCATTGGAAGCTGAAGAAGCCATCGATGTCGCTTGTGGTCGTGCCAATGTCTCTGTAATTGCCGTTTGCGTCGACTACGCTTATTGTTACTTCAACGCCTTTGGCGGTCATTGGTTTGGGTTTTTGCATGAACAGGTATTCCATCCATGCGCTCATGCTCTCGTCTGAAACTGCTGCGGTGCCTTTCGCTTTTGAGCCTGGCGATTGGTCGGTGACTGTGCCGGTGATTACCAGAGAAGAGCCCAATGTTATGGATGCGGATGGTGCGTTGACTGTTGTTCCGCTTGGTCCTTTGCCTACGGCGTATATTTGACCGTCGTACTGGTTTAGGTATACTATGTATCCGTCTGCTACAGCAACGGGTGCTATGGATGTCCCTAGTCCTGAGGCTGACCAGTCTAGCAGGGTCCAGAGTTCTTCTCCTGTTAAGGCGTCGAGGGCACGTATTCTGTTGCCTTTGTAGAATGGTGTGTTGGGTGAATGCTCTCCAGCCATCGTGTAGAATACGCCGTCAGCGAATGCTGCTGCATGTATTGGGTAGTGGCCCCATGGGGTATCTGCCCCACTGTTTGTACTGTTTCCTTCTCCGCCATTGCCGTAAGTCCAAAGTAGTGTTCCGTTTAGCATTGAATAGCAGTAGACTATTCCGCCGTAGCCTGTTACGTATAGGTTGCCGTATGCTGGGAAGCCTTCCCTTGAGCTGTAGTACTGGAATCCTGGTTGGTCTCCGAGTGGTCCCCAAACGAGGTTTCCAGTTTCGAGGCTGAAGCCTAGTCTTTGTCCTGTTTCAAAGTCTGTCATTGTGAACATGCGGTTGACTGGGTCTATTGGTTGCGATGCCAGCATTCTGGTTATGTTGCCTGCTGGTGCTGGGTAGTCTTTGCGCCATAGTAGGTTTCCTATTGGTCCTTTGGATGGATTTAGGTTCAATGCCCACAGTGTCCAAGGATCTGGGTTTGGGTTAGACTGCGAGGTTAGCCCTACGTTGCTGCTGCGTCCTAAAACTACGTCTCCTGGGATGTATCCAACTATGGTTGGTGATGAACTTCCGGTCAAGTCTGCGTTTACCGTGACGTTGAAGTCATAGCCGTCTCCGTAGATGCCTGGGACAGCGGCATTTATGGTGGTTCCTACTGGTCTCCAACCGGGTAGGCCGAAAACGTCTGCAGAATTGAGAATAGCCCGTGTGTTGTTCCATTGGCGCAAGGTTCCAGTTTTAGTGGCGGTGCTGTAGCTGAGACTTAGGCGCAAGTATTCGCCATGGCTGGTATATACTTCTGTGCCTCCGGGCACGTTGGTAATGTTGAAGATGTATTTTCCAGTAAATGCGTCGTATGCGTTCCATGTGGATCCTACTGTTTGCCATAGAATAGGTGGCACGACTCCGTGTTGGTCTGGGTTATCTACGTTGTATACCTGTGCTTTGCTTGGAGCTGAACTTCCAGCGATGCCAATTTCATTACTTGTCCATATTTCTTCGCCAGTTCGCAAATCCACTGCTGCGTATCCTCCACCACTATTTTGGTGGTTTAGAGGTTTTAGGTAGTAAAGTACGCCACTGATGATTATTGGGTTGTTGAATCTTGTCTCGTATGAGAATCCTTGGTAGAAGGTTGCGTCTGGGATTGACTCTCCACCTGACAAGCCGCCAAACTCATACGGCTTGGTCCACATTATGTGCGGGGTTTTTGGTGCGATGCCATCTCTTTGCCACAGGTCTGCAGATGTTGCACTACCTAGCCAGTTTGACGAAATCGAGCCCCAAGCTAAGTTTTCGGCTTCTATTGGCTGCGTCCAATATTCGCTTGGAAGTGGATATTCTGGCAGTTTGGGTGCCGGTTCTTCTTGTACTATTAAGGTCGTTGTTGCGGTGGCAGGTGCATAAGTGTCGTTATCATATACGCCTCCGTAGTCGTATGTTTGCCCTGGAAATTTGAAGACTATTGTGTAGTTGCCGACCATAGGTGGAATGTAGTTATAGTATTGGGATGATGTTGTGTCGGTAATGACGTCAAAAGTTTTTGTTTCTTGTGTTCCGTCAGGCTTCGTGATTGTGAGNNCGGAATCTTATGTTGTTGCCAATGTTTGCACCTTGAATCACTAGATTGAGCCACATGACGATTAGTGTAGATTGACCTTCACCGACTGGGTTGGGTGAAGCGTTGATGTAGGCATATGGTGTGAAGGTCCATGGGGGAGTGTGCGCATTGGCTGTTGGTAATACGGCTAGCGATATTGTTAGGGTGAGCAAAAGAACTATGGTAGCTATGGTTGTTTTGTTCTTCAGAGTTTTGGCTGAGTTTTTATTCATGTCAATATTTCTCCTTTCTTTTTTCNNTGGCTTTGTCCTCTCTGCTTGTTGTCATCTGTACTTGAAAACAGAAAAAAATATTAAATCCTAATACATAATATACTGTTGCAGCGCTAGAGGGTCTATCATGCAAAACCAAACAGGTAATAAATCGGAAATTCCCCTTGCAAGCAGCCTCATAGGAAAGAACTCCGATTCAATCCACGGGCAGCTTGAAATCAGGTACATCAATTACAAAACAGTTAGAATTGCTCTCTGGCGCAAACTACACAGTGGTCTTCCGGATGTTGTTTTTGAAGTGGAAGACACGGACCTTCCTGAAATCTTGGAGCTCTTGACTGAGGCGAATGACAAGGTGACTGCTCACTGGCTCTCGAAGATGTCGATTGAACAATCCCCGGAACACTAAAATCAAACGCCTATCGGCANNTTTTACTATTTCAAAAGTGTTCTTTGCATTCGCTGCTTCTATTTCTTTTGACCACAAGCAATAAACACACCTTCTCGAAACAACTAACAAAACAAAATGATCTTGCGTTGGGAAAAGCATAGATGAGCAAAGCTGCTGAGATGGGCAANNTGTCCTAACTGCTGGTTTGCTTTTTGAGGTCGTTCTGGGAGTTGCATTGACAGCTGTTTCTTTCTTGCTTTCTGGTTGGCTAGCTGGAATCCAAAACAAACCGATTGCTGGATTGATCCAGATAGCCTCTTTTACAATCTTGCTTAACGCGTTTGTCGTTGCTGCTGGAGCTGCCTTCGTTGGTCTTGAGCGCTTGGAGTTTAACAGTATTATGTTGGTTTGCCAAGCTGCGGTAAAGACGGGCATAGTTCCCCCCCTTGTTATCATCGGATTGGGCGTTGGCGGTGCTGTGCTGGGATATGATTTGGCTTTGTTCGTTGCGGCTTTGACTGGACTGATATTTATGTGGTTCTTGTACAGAAAACTGCC
>DUHG01000121.1 GCA_013330975.1 Candidatus Bathyarchaeota archaeon | reverse complement strand
AACTTGGCAGCGTCGGGTCCTAGACTAGAACGGAAGAAAGCATAATCCAGATGAGGTCGCCAAACAATAGGCTGACAACTAATCCTAGTGTTATGAATATGAGCATTGGTAATCCGGGTGTTGCCCACACATAGGCGGTTATCTTTCCAGAGTCCACTACCGCGGATAGGCGTTCAACGATTTCGTCTCTGCCCTCGTCTCTTGGAATTACAACTATGTTTCGTGTAAGCTTTCCTTCACTGTTTTCTTCGATATCTTCCATGGGGTAGACATGCCATTTTTCCTTAAGCTCGCTAATCGGTGTCCTTCGACCCGTTATCATTGCCAATAGTCTCTTTCCAAGCGGCTCATGGGATAGCGTTCCCTCAAAGAGCTTTCGTTTGGATTTCGTGTGCCAGTAAACGTTATAGAACAAAAGATATAGACCTGTTGCTGCTGCCAACAAGACACCGTTGCTGAAAATTACCAGCGGAAAAAGGATTTCAGATAATGGTGATACGCCGCTGGGTACTAGAGGCTGAAAAACGGTTCCGGTTGAAAAGGGCAGCGCAAGGGCGATGCACATGAGNNTCGCTCCAAGAAGCATACAAAAGAAAAGCAAGAGTGATGACGATATTTCCGGAAATCAGGATTGATTGCAGGTTTAGGTCACCCTTTTGTACAGATTCTAAGTTTAGAACCGCTATATGAAAAGATTTTCCAGAGAGTGATCTACTAAGTTCATCCTGGGCTGACTACTACGCGGATGCCTCTTTGATCCCATGCTTCAACGTAGGGTTTTGGGGGACCATCATAGATTATTCTATATGCAAAAGCGTTGATAGTAGCATAGTCTGGATAGACAGTGACTTTGGTGGCGTTTTCTATGTTAAAGTTTTCTGCCTTTAAGTCTGGAACAGGTCCAGTTTCGCTTCTGACCACTGCCAGAATTTCATATGTTGTCGTGTTTATTGGGGTAATTTTTGTTATATTCAGGCTCAAGGAAGTCTTAACTTCAAAGTGGTATCCTTCCAAACCTATTGATTGAATATCAAGTGTGAAAGCGGCTTTAGCCATTGATTCCGAAACATTAGCGATGACGAATGAACTATTCTTTATCTCGTAACTTGAAGGGTCAGACTCTAGGATTATTCCACTGCTGGGATAGAACCCNNCTGCGAGAGTTGATTTCAATATCCCCAATTAGAGTTGAGTACTCTTCCCAAGGCTCATGTTTGTAATACGTTATCGCACCATGCATTAGGGCTCCGATTGATATCATCATTATTGCCGCAAGCATTACAGCGATGATAACGAATTGTCCTCTCTTTTTTCTGTTACATTTCATGGAATCATCCTCTGGTAAGTGCAAATACTAGGATTCGTGGATCATAGCCTGTCTCAGGAACACCCACTAGGCAATAGGTTAATGATGCAACGTTTTTGGCATCAGAGAATGTGGCTGAATCTCCGTAAATAACCTGGGAGCCAGAAGCAGCATTGAGCATAACGCCGTTAGTATTGTAGACCGTCAAATTGAAAAAGACGTCATTGGGCATAGTTATCTTTAGAAGAGTCCTGATGTCGCTCCAGTTTTGACCATAGACCAACGGAGCAAGTAGCTCCTGCTGGTCCAGATCATGCAAAGCGCTGTAGCCCATCTTTTCAAGGTCAGTCATCTCATATCCTGGACTTGAGGGGCTAAGAGCGAAAATACTAACGAAGGACAAAGCAGCCACAATAATGAAGGATGCCAGAATGGTTTCTATGATCCTCATTTGCCCTTTGGTGTTTCTTAAGTTTCTGATTGTCATTCTCTCCAGAATGCTATTTCCGACACGTACGTCATATCTGCAACTACGACGAGACGACGCATTATTGCAATCGGGTTTTCACTTCCCGAGTCAGGTCCAACTGAAAAGATTTTTTCAGAATCGCCCAACGAGAAAGGACCTGCTATTAGAACCAACGTCCTCCCAATGCCTTTTAACGTAAGTTGCATTGCAAAAAGCAAAACCGCTGGGTTCATTGCCTTGAGACCTGGGTAGGTGATGCTCCAGTATTCATAACCTGATCCCTGGGTAATCTTGATCTCGGGGGGTTTGACATCTCCCGCTTTGAAGAGTCGCAGCATATTGTCCATGCTGTAGGAAGCTATTTCTTTGATGCGTCTTTCTGAGTTTGTGTCATTCATGTTGTCGGGAAAAGAGAGAGTGATTGTGTCGCCGAAGGTGTAGATCTTGATGAGTTTACTTATATTATTGTTATTTTCAGCGACGACGGTCGTCGATAAGCCAGCCACGGTGATCTCCATGATGGAGACAGCGTAGTCAATGTTAAACTCACCCAAGTTAAAAGATTCAGAACCAGTGCAAACACCTTTTACGTTGGTGTAGTAAGTGTTCGGATCATGTCTCAAAGAGATGAAATCCGCGTCATCTGTTTTGGGCAACTTGCTAGCAGTCACCATTGTTGTAACTTCGACTCTTGCGTTTGGAATTGGAGTTCCATCTTCCGTGCGTGAAACGGTGACAGAAAAGGAAACGGCAGTATTTGTGATATCGAGACTCCAGCTTACACTAAATGGTCTATAGAGAGAGAATCGAAATCCATAGTCTGCTAGATTCTGCAAACTACGTATGCGATCATATTCAATATACCAAGGATTTAGAGGGTCAGGATCAAGTCTCTGCACCTTGTCAGGGTCCAGAACATATTTCGAAAAAGGACTTGTTCGGGCTAGACCGAATCTCTCAACTTTGTTTTGATTAGAAGTGAGGTTAGACCCCCAGTTTGAAGGAGAGCCAACATCGAGTAACATGGAGTCAAAAACGTTCAGTGCAGTGTTTCTTAGCTGCTGCTGATCTATTGTCTGCAAGTTTGCGTAGTTTATGGCTGGCAAAGCTACTACTGTTCCAACAAAAATTATTCCAACTATTACTATGGCAACCAGGCTATCGTATGTTGCACTAACCACAATTCAAACCTCCGAAGATCGCCTTCTTAACGCAAGAACTCGCGGGTGTTTTCATTCTAGAAGCGTGCCGCATCTCAATCACTTTCTCCTATCCAAGCATAGAAACCAGTAGCGTTTCGTGTGCATCCCGCTACTACAGTATAGTTACGGACCAATAGTGAGCTCCCAGAAGCCTTGACACCGGGAACAAGCCATGAAACGCCTGCAACTTGAGACTTACCTTCTAAATAAGCTGTAACCTGCACGGCAGAACCATTGACCGAGGATATCCTTAACACATAAGGAGAACCCTCCACTGTAAGGGGCAAATAGATCAGTTCCTTGGTTATGTCCAACTCTTTGGTGTTTGTGGAATTGGCTAATAGAAACAAATTTTCAAGCGTGTTGGATGTATAGTCAGAAATCTCTGTCAATTCTCTTATGGTTAATTCTTCAGCAACGTTGTCTCGTTCAATGGCAAAAAAGGCAGGAAGTATTAGAATTAGTGCAATCAAAGCAATGCTGCAGATTAGATGACTAATCACGGGCGCTGCCATTTTCTACCCTCTAAGTACTCACTCTCACGTCAGCGACTATTAGATTGAAAATAACGGTGGCCCCAGAAGCCAAATTCAACGGGACCTTGTCAGACTCTGGTCCAACTGAAATGTAGGCGTCGCCTGAATTAACGGTGTACATACCAAATGGTACTGTTTCCAACCCAACGTTTTTGCAAACTAGGTCAAAATCACCGGATGGAATTTCTGAACTACTGCATTTCACCCTTATCACATAGATATCAAAATAATGCACAGTTATTCCTGACGGATTCAGAATTTTCACGGAACCCTCGTAGTTGACTCGCACCCTGTAGTTTAGAGCAACACTGGTGAATTCAGGTGTCTGGTCTATTACAGCTTGACCGAGGCTTTCATTGAGCCGAGATACGACGTTGGATTCATCCCCCAAGATGAAAGGTGACGACCCCAAACTTGCGGAAGCACCGTAGCCATAAGGCATTTGATATTTGACAGCTGCGGTTGTAAATGAATAACTGAAAGTATCACTGAGTCCAGTCACACTTATCGTGTAACTTTTATAACTGTCAATCAGCCGCATGTTTCCATAGCCAGTCGTGAATCGCACTGAACGAGAGCCCCCTCGATCCCAGGCAATGTCTCGCAAAGAATCGTCAAAAGTCAATAGTGAATTCTGTATTGTGTCAAACTCGGCGGCCGCTTGTTGACGCCACAAGACCTGAAGTGCGTAACCACTGGAGATTAGCACAAGCACAACCGTCGCCGCGGTTATGATAACCATGGAAACAGCTGGGCTTGCAGCTCTCCTGTTTCTTCTGAGACTTCGTGTGTTTGATTGCATATTTTTTCCCTTCTCCGATTAGAAACTTACGAACATGGGCATTATTGCCGCTGCTAAGGCTGCGATTATCACCAGTATTGTTGCGTGCTTGAATCCTGCGGCTACTGATTCTTCGCTTATT
>DUHG01000029.1 GCA_013330975.1 Candidatus Bathyarchaeota archaeon | reverse complement strand
ACGAGACTATTGGAGTTTGACAAGATGAAATTGTTGAGGGGTTGGAGTAGAATAGACAATGGGCGGGGGTTTTTGAATGAGACCACTGGACAGAATATTGTTGTAACAAAGAAACCGCTTGGGCAGCATTTTATTGTACTTCTTTTTCCTGCGATAAAAGCAAAAGCTGAAACGGAGGGGAGAAAGGTGTCACCAGAGTTTCCGGCTGAGGCAAAAGCCACTGCCTTTGCTGTAGAGTGGATGTTTAATCATCCTGAAGGCGAGAATGAGGTTTGGTAACAGACTCTCTGAGGCATGGTTCTCACAATTTTCTCCGAACATTGTAAAGCCCCTTTTCCAGCAATTACGGTTTTGCCTATCTACGGGCAATTTCGAAAAGCTATTTTGTTGAAGCGCCCGGTTCTGACAGTTAAACCCATTTCTGGTCTTCTTGTGTGTTTCTTGTTTTCTGTTTTGAGGTTGCCTTAAATCAGTTTAGCTTGAGTTTGACCATTGTTCCTAATGCTTGTCCGGGCACACCTTTCTTGAATTTGGCTCTGACAATGCCATTTTTCCCGTGAAAACCTACGATTTTTCCGATCAATCTCTTGTTTTCTCCTTCCCAGACGATTTTCTGACCTATTAGATTGCTTGCCTTTGCCACTGTGGCAACGTCGGTAAATTGAATCAGGCACTCATTTGACATTTGTGTTCTTATGCCAATTCTGTAGTTCGTTATTCTTCCATAAATTTGCTGAGATATGACTTTTCACCTCTCTAGAAGCGAATCGGAAAGTCCACAATTGACATCAACAGAACCTTCTCACTTGGTTTCAGTAATGAAGACCATGCGTTTGCTGGTTTTCGTTGATGTACGAGTGAATTGGCCTAGTTTTGAATCCGGATAGTCTGCTAGACTGTGACTTGCTGGACATTGAATACCTGCTGTTTTGCCATCTTTAGAGATCCAAACAACACGACTTGATCTCTTACATTGCGGGCACTCTGCTTGATCGCCGATGTGCATTATTTTGATTCACCTTTCTTCTTATTATTCACGAAATATTTCTTGGATGTTTTCTTTCTCAACGTGCATGTGGTTCGCACTGAGGATTTGCATTTTCTGCAGTTTTTTACTATTCCNNATAGAGTGTGCACCGGCACTAATAAACGCGTTATGATTCGTGATTTTCTGGGGATACCCGAGGATCTTTTTGTTTTGAGCAAATGCAGCGCAGAAAGCTCGTGGATTGATTGGAAATCCCGGCTTTTGTTGTGGTTACACTAATATAGTTGGTAACGCATTTTATTTTATCTGTTAGAGTTATTTTGAGGAAGAGTCGGATCGTCTTTACGCGCAGACAAGTTTGCCGCGTTTTCCTTTTTCTCCAGAATATTCTTGCAGTAAACCCTTGAGTGGTTAGGCTGAGATGAGTAAATTGGAAATGAATGTTAAAGATAAGGTTGAGTTTTTGTTTGCGACACAGAACTTGAAGATTGGCAAGAAGGAGAGGTGGGCTGAGGGAACTGATTTTGTGGCTTCGGACGCGATTGCTGATGAAAGGGTGCTTGTGCGCATGGTTGAGCTTGATGGGAAGTCGGGGTTTGTGGGGGCTGACGCTGTTAAGGGCATGTTGAAGGTTATGAGGCGTAAGGATTGTAGGCGGGGAATAATTGTTGGTAAGAGGTTCACTGCGGCTGCCGTTGAACAGATGAGATTGGGCAATATTCAGCAGGCGTCTGATGAGTATATGGCGCCTGTTGCGCCCGAGAGCTTGGTCCTTACAATTAATGGCTGTATTGACGGTCTCTGCAAGGCGAAGTGTGGCGTGGTGCCTCTAAGGGAGTCTGACTGTAAAGGTGGCTTGAAGGATAGTCCCTGCCGGGTTAGGTTAATCAGCGATGATGCGTTGTTCCATTATGAGCGTGGCTGGATTGGGCTTCTCAAGAATGATTTGAGGCAGTTGCTGGTGATGGGCAAGGCTGGCAAGGCTTGATCAATGCTCTGCGAGATGTTGTTTGATGGGTAAAAGAAGAATCACGAATGAAGGCAGTTTGGATAAGATGGTTTTGCCTTCAAAGAATGATGTTTTGGGTTATGCTGTTAAGATGCTTGGTGGCGAGAGGATCATGGTTAAGTGNNCGTGGGGATATTTTCTGGCGGTATAGGCGGAATCAGTGTGATTGGCTGAGGGCACACAAGTATCTCTTGATGTGATCTATTGATGTTTTTGAGAAGTGGATGCGTGGATTTATGATTGTGCGGTGTTCTGAGTGTGGTAATTCTTTCAGTGTTGCTGTGCCGGTTGAGGGTGATATTGTTGCTTGTCCGGTGTGTGAGGCTGATTATGAGGCTTTCGTTAGGGATGGACAGGTTCGGTTGAGGGCTTATGTTTATGAAGGCGTTGATCCTGGCGAACTGTAATACCTGCGAGAATTGGCTCTTTTGCCATAATGCTGTATTAGCTGTCTAAAAGCCCGGCAGTTGGTGCAGCGGGCAGGATTCGAACCTGCGAACCCCTACGGGAAAGGATATCCCATGCGGAGCCCTTTCAGGCCAAACGCGATCTTGAGTCCTTCACCTTTGACCTGGCTTGGTTACCGCTGCTCACAGGCTACAAAATCTGAGACCCTTTCTTATTAATCATTTCCTACTTGTGCAAACCAAAAGAGTAAAAGGACAAATTACAAATGAAGTACTCTAATGAATTCAATGAAGAGTGAACATAGAGTAATCATGGGCACTAGCCAGCAAATGCCCGAGATACACGATTCTACCGTTCAGCTAATGGTTACCTCTCCACCCTACCCAATGATCAAGATGTGGGACAAACAGTTCTGCCAAGTAGATCCCAGAATAGCAGATCTGTGGCAAGAACTTGAAGATGGCTGTCGAGACGAAACGGTGAGGCAAATCTTTGACTTCATGCACAATAGCCTCGCAGTCGTGTGGCAAGAGGCATATCGGGTGCTGGTTGAAGGCGGAATCTCTTGCATCAACATTGGAGACGCCACACGTACCATCAACAGCAAATTCCGACTTTTTCCAAACCACGCTCGAATCATCGAGCAATGTGAAAGCATTGGGTTTACCTCGCTGCCCTATATTTTATGGAAAAAACCAACCACGAAACCAAGGTACAAAGGCAAAAGCGCATTCCTTGGTTCTGGCTTCTTGCCGCCGAATGCATATATAACCTTAGATTGTGAGTTTATTTTGGTCTTTAGGAAGGGAAAACTTCGAAAGTTCCCGCAACATGACCGCTTGCGTTACGAAAGTGCCTTTTCGAAAAAAGAGCGCAACGTTTGGTTCAGCCAGATTTGGCAAGTAAAGGCTGCCAGACAGAAGACAACTTTGACAGAAAGACGGATAGCCGCATTTCCCGAAGAGATTGTGACTCGTCTTATTCGCATGTTTAGTGCAAAGGGTGACACAGTATTGGACCCTTTTCTTGGTTCAGGAACCACAACAAAAGTTGCTATTCAGACAGAGCGAAATAGTATCGGGTATGAAATGGACAAGGGCTTGCTCCCATTAATAAGAAGAAAAATCGGTTTTGACGAAGTATTGGGCAGCAATAAATATGATTTGCAGGTCATAGAAGGATGAAATTCCTGAATCTTCCCCTTCGATTAGATATTCGGTTGCTTCTCTGAAAAAGTTGGCGGGATTTTAAGAGGGCGCAAAAACGTCAACAATGTACGAAAAATTTATTAGACAGCTTCGTAGCATGAGTGTGTGCCTTCAAAAATTAGGAGACCCTTTTTCGAGTTGGATATTTATCCAACACGGGAGGAAATTGAATATTTGAAAAAACCCGCACAAAATCCAGATCTAAGCTTGCTTCGAAATGAAAAAGCTGCGGGAGTATGATAAGATATGACTGAAATGTCTAAAGAAGATACTCGCATTTTGTTGAAAACGTTCTTCAACGAGAAAGGTTTGGTTCGGCAACACCTAGACTCTTACAACGAGTTTATCGACCATGGACTCCAGGAAGTTGTAGATGAGGTAGCGGAGATTCCAATAGAAGTTCCTGAATCCCCATACAAAGTCAAACTCGGACAAATCTGGGTCATAGATCCTCAATCGAGAATAACCGGACCCTATGTTACCGAGGTTGATGGGACCAAGCATGAGATTTATCCTTCAGAAGCAAGACTGCGGAACTTGGCCTATGCCGCGCCTATCGCTCTTGAAATGACCCCGGTAATTGACGGTCGGGAACAAGATACAGAACTCGTCTACATTGGAAATATCCCAGTTATGCTGAAATCCAAACTCTGCTTCCTTTCACAATTGTCTCGAGAAGAACTCATTGCAGCAGGAGAAGATCCTGATGAACCTGGAGGCTACTTTGTAGTAAATGGCTCCGAGAGAGTAATAGTTGCAATGGAAGATTTGGCACCCAACCGTGTAATCGTCGATATAGACGATAAAGGCACCTCCCCCGTTTACCAAGCCAAGATTTTCTCTACAACCGTTGGTTTCAGGGCCAGAATTGAGCTCAAGTTGAAAACAGATGACGCAATCTACGTTTCCATGCCTGGAGTTCCAACAGAAATCCCATTCGTTGTCATAATGCGTGCCCTCACTCTCGAGAAGGACAAAGATGTCGCCGAAGCAGTATCACTTGACAAAAAGATTCAGGCTGTACTCGGAGCCTCATTTGAGAAAGCTATCGGAGTTGACAAGCCAAGCGATGCAGTACTCTTCATTGGAAATCGGGTAGCCCACGGTCAAGTTGAAGAGTACCGGATACAGAAAGCAGAAACCGCGTTGGACAAGAACTTCTTGCCTCATTTGGGTAGGAGCGAGAAGAACCGGAAAGACAAGGCCCTGTTCTTGGGGGAAATGGCGTTCAGAGTGATACAACTGAAGTTGGGAAGTAGACAGCAGGATGACAAAGATCACTTCAAGAATAAACGCTTGCGGCTTGCAGGGCCGCTATTGGCAGATCTTTTCCGAGTTGCTTTCAGAAATCTGACCCGAGATATAAAGTACCAACTGGAAAGAATAGGCGTAAAGGGACCGATTATTAATGTCTCTGCAGCTGTCCGCCCTGGAATAATTACGGAAAGATTCCAGCACGCGCTTGCTACCGGTAATTGGGGCAGAGGAAGAGTCGGCATAACTCAACTTCTGGACAGAACAAACTACATCTCCACTCTTAGCCATTTACGTAGGCTTCAATCTCCATTGAGTAGAAGCCAGCCTAACTTTGAGGCAAGAGACCTGCACCCAACCCATTGGGGTAGACTATGTCCCAACGAGACCCCTGAAGGCTCCAACTGTGGTCTAGTAAAGAACCTGTCGCTTTCAGCATCCATTAGTGTGGGAATGAATCCTGATAAGGTCAAGCAGCTGCTTTTTGAGATGGGCGCTGTCCCGACATACGAAGCCAGCGATACCATGAAAATATCTGGCGCCAAAGTCTTTGTCGATGGAAACATCATTGGCTATTGCAGCTCTGCTCCTGAGTTAGTTGGCAATTTCAGACAAAAAAGAAGAGAAGGTGAAATCTCAACCGAGGTCAACATTACCCACTTCTCCAAAGTGCAGTCTGAAACGGAGGAGGTTCATGCTAACTGTGACGAGGGAAGAGTCAGGCGGCCTCTTATAATTGTCGAGAACGGAATTCCGAAACTTCAGTCAAAGCACTTGGAAAAAATTGCTTTGGGCGAATGGAGTTGGGAAGACCTAATAAAAAATGGTATAATTGAGTACATAGACGCTGAGGAAGAGGAGAACGCATATATTTCCTTGTCGCCTGGAGAAGTAACTGCAAATCATACCCATGTGGAGATCGCAACATACACTATTTTGGGAATTTGCGCTTCAACAATTCCTTACCCAGAACACAATCAGTCACCGCGCAATAGCTATCAAGCTGCCATGGCAAAACAAGCGCTCGGAGTATACGGTACAAACTTCCATCATCGTGTTGACTCAAGGTCGCATATTCTGCACTATCCACAGACTCCCCTTGTCGAAACTGAGTTAATGGACGTTATAGGCTACAAACAGAGACCAACAGGACAGAACTGTGTTGTGGCTGTGCTGAGTTTTGAAGGCTACAACATGGAAGACGCGTTGATTTTCAACAAGGCATCCATAGAAAGAGGATTAGCACGCTCAAGCTTTTATAGGATATATGAAGCTGAGTGTAGGCAATACCTCGGTGGTTTGAAGGATAAATTTACCGTGCCTGAGCCAGGAACCCGTGGATATCGGGGCGAACAATATTATAGGCTTCTCGAGCCCGACGGCATAATAAGTTTAGAGTCCGCCGTCGTGGGTGGAGACGTACTAATTGGCAGAGTAAGCCCTCCAAGATTCCTCGAAGAATACAAGGAATTCGAAGTCAAAGGGCCCTCCATGAGAGACACTTCTGTGGACATGCGGCCCTCCGAAACAGGAATTGTGGACGGAATCTTCATAACTGAATCTGGTGAAGGCAGCAAACTGGTTAAAGTCAGAGTCCGCGATCAGCGTGTTCCAGAGTTNNCAGGAAGATATGCCATTCACAGACGAGGGAATTGTTCCGGATATCGTCATAAATCCTCACGCTATTCCCTCAAGAATGACGATTGGACAGTTTATTGAATCTCTTGCTGGAAAGGCTGCAGCCGCACGCGGAAAACCTGCGAACGGTACACCTTTTGCCAACGAAGGACCAGACGAAATTAGGAAAAACCTGGTCAGGCTCGGTTTCAGCCATACCGGTAGCGAAGTCTTCTACAATGGTATGACCGGCGAGAAGTTTGTGGCCGATATTTTCGTCGGTCTGGTTTACTATCAGAAATTGCATCATATGGTTGCGGACAAGATACACGCCAGAGCCCGAGGCCAAGTCCAAATGCTTACTAGGCAGCCGACCGAAGGCAGAGCAAGAGGTGGAGGCTTGAGATTCGGAGAGATGGAGCGAGACTGCCTCATAGGTCATGGCGCTGCCATGCTGCTTAGAGACAGGCTCTTAGAGGAATCTGACAAGTACACTCTATTCATCTGCGAAAGTTGCGGTCAAATAGCCTTCTTTGACATGAAACAAAGGCGGTATGTTTGCAAGACATGTGACGAGAAAGCAAAGATCGCCCCAGTCATAGTGTCCTATGCGTTCAAGCTCTTGCTACAGGAGCTTCAGAGTCTGTGTATTACCCCTAAACTGAGATTGAAGGAGAAAGCTTGACATGTCACAATCNNAAGCAATCTGTTGTAGAGATTCAAACACCAGACACATACGACGAAGACGGGGCTCCTATAACAACTGGGCTCATGGATGGGCGGCTAGGGACTCTGGAGCCACGGCAAAGATGCAAGACTTGCGGCAACACTGCCATTCGCTGTCCAGGGCACTTCGGGCACATAGAGCTTGCAGTTCCAATTGTTCACATAGAATTCACCAAAATCATTTTTGACCTTCTAAAGTCAACTTGCCGAAATTGTGGTCGGATTCTCCTTTCCGAGGATGCAACCAAGAAGGCTCGAACCAAGATCGATAGGTACAACAAACTCTTGGGAGTGGTACCTGATGAAGTATTCAAGGGCGTAATGCAAGACATAAAAGCTAAACAGTGTCCCTACTGCGCTGCAAACCAATTTAAGATTACATTTGAGAAACCAACAAAGTTCATTGAACAGACCGAAGGCGGGTCTGAGCCTCTAACTCCCAGCATGATTCGAGAAAGGCTTGAAAGAATATCTGATGAAGATTTGGAGACGTTAGGCTTTAATCCCAAGGTCGCTCGACCTGAATGGATGGTTCTCCAAGTCTTGCCCGTGCCCCCTGTCTACGTTCGGCCCTCAATTACGCTGGAGTCAGGAATTCGCTCAGAAGATGATCTAACTCACAAACTTGTGGACATAATCCGCATCAATCAGAGACTTAAGGAGAACATGGAGGCAGGAGCACCAACACTTATTATTCAAGATCTTTCTGAACTGCTGCAGTACCACGTTACGACTTACTTCAACAACGAAGCCTCAGGGATTCCACCTGCGAGGCACCGCTCAGGTAGAGCTCTTAAGACTCTGTCGCAGAGACTTAAAGGAAAAGAAGGACGGTTTAGAAGCAACCTCTCGGGAAAAAGAGTCGATTTTTCTGCTCGTACAGTTGTTTCTCCTGATCCAAGTCTGGATATAAATGAAGTTGGTGTTCCAACTGACGTGGCTATGCGGCTTTCAGTTCCGGAGAAAGTCACTGCATGGAACATTGAAGAGCTGAAAAAACTGGTTGTCAACGGTCCAGAAAAATACCCTGGCGCGTTGTACATTATTCGACCAGACGGAAAACGCATAAGACTCGAATTCGTCGTGGATAGGGAAAAGATTGCTGAGGCTGTAGAGCTCGGTTTTATTGTTGAGAGGCATCTGAAAAACGGAGATATAGCAATATTTAATCGTCAACCATCTCTTCACCGCATGTCTATTATGGCTCATTTCGTACGGGTTTTGCCGTACAAAACTTTCCGTTTGCATCTTTGTGTCTGTCCACCCTACAACGCTGATTTTGACGGCGACGAAATGAATTTACATGTTCCACAGAGTGAGGAAGCGCGCACAGAAGCACTTTTGCTGATGCAGGTGCAAGATCAGATTTTGTCACCGCGATTCGGAGGTCCAATTATTGGGGCTATCCGAGATTTCATTACAGGAGCATATTACTTTACAAGAAGATCCAATTACCTGACAAAGGCTGAAGTAAATCGGTTGCTGACAGCAACAGGGTACGTTGGACCACTTCCCGAACCAAAAATTGCAAAACCGCAGCCGTTGTGGTCTGGCAAACAAATCTTTAGCCTTTTCATTCCGAAAACGCTCAACTATGTCTTGAAAGCAAACCTTTGTCAAGGATGCACCAAATGCAAAGGAGAAGACTGCGAATATGACGCATACGTAGTAATTAAAAACGGCGAACTTCTTTCTGGAATAATAGATAGACGCTCAATTGGCGCAGAGCAATCGGAAAGCCTGCTTCACAGAATCATCAAAGACTATGGGTCACAGGCAGGTCGGGAATTCCTGAACAAAGTAACACGATTGCTGAAGCTCTTCATAACGATGCGAGGTTTCAGTTACACGTACGACCAGCTTGTTTTGTCGCCTAAAGCAGTATCAAAGATCAGCAAAACCATGGAGCGAATACAGAAGAAGATCGATGAACACATTGAAAACTACAAGAATGGCACGCTTCCGAGACTTCCAGGACAGACCTTAGAGGAATCGTTTGAAATCTATGTGATGCATGAGTTGGCAACTGCGAGAGATGAAGCAGGCAAAATTGCCGATCAAGACTTCACCATTGACAATGCCGGAATAGTCATGACTCGCACTGGCGCCAGAGGCTCAAGCCTGAACATCGGGCAGATGGCAGCTTGCGTTGGGCAGCAATCGGTGCGTGGCAAGAGAATATTGCGAGGTTACACTGGTCGTGCTTTGCCTCATTTTGTTGATGGTGATCCGACGCCAAGGGCGAGAGGATTTGTCTATTCATCGTATCAAACTGGGCTTGATGCAATTGAATTCTTCTTCCATGCTATGGGTGGCAGAGAGGGTCTTGTCGACACTGCCGTGCGCACACAACAGAGCGGGTACATGCAGAGGCGCCTCATAAATGCACTTGAACATATACGCTTGGAATATGACAGTACGGTTCGTGATTCAGCTGGAGATATTATACAGTTCATGTACGGCGAAGATGGTGTTGATCCAGCCAAGAGTGATCATGGCAAAGCGGTCAACGTGAGTCGATTGATTGATCAGATCAAGATTGGTGAGGAAGGCGGTTCGCCTGCTTCTGCGGACTATATCAAAGATCACTTGAAGGAAATCGAGGGCCAAATTACTCCTACACTTCTTGATCAGTTGGAGCATAGCTTGTCTCAAATCAAGCTTTCTAAGAAAGGTGTGAAAAAGGCTATTGACACGACAACAGATCAGTACACGCGCGCGCTTATGGAGCCAGGTGAAGCAGTGGGCATAGTAGCGGCTCAATCGATCGGCGAGCCTGGTACTCAAATGACTCTCAGAACGTTTCACTACGCTGGTGTGAAGGAGCAAAACGTTACGCTGGGTTTGCCAAGACTCATCGAGATTGTTGACGCAAGGCGTATTCCCTCAACTCCGATTATGACGATTTACTTGACGGGTGAACATAGGAAGAGTAAGGAAGGGGCTGTTGAGATAGCTCGTAG
>DUHG01000014.1:276-6379 GCA_013330975.1 Candidatus Bathyarchaeota archaeon | reverse complement strand
CGAAGGAGGGAGTGGAGCCGAAGGAGTTCATGGTTAGTGCACGAAGAATCATGAGTGGAAAAGGAGAGCTGCGTCCAATTGTTTCGCCCGTAAAGGAATTTGTGGTTGAAAGGATCGTCTCAAAAGAAGATGTCCTGAACAGATTCGGAGCTGGATTAAGTTTCATGTTGCTGCGTGGGTCTTATGCAACCATGCTTCTTAGAGAAATAATGAAACCGAAAGATCCGGTTGCGTCTGGTTTTTAGAGTTTGTCGGTTCGGGTCAAGTCGCGAAGCCTATTGACTCCGTCTATTTCGCCTATGAAAGCTGCAACTGCTTTGGGAACGAGCATCGTCCAACTTTCGTCTTTGACCATTTTCTCCCTAATAATTGTGGAACTGTAGACTCGGCGTTCGAAGAACCGAATGCTCTTGACTTCATACCCTGCTTCCATGAACAACCTGCGTGTTAGCGGTTCGTTTGAGTACACCACGTTGAAATGAGGTGTGTAGCCTTCCAAAGCCGAGACCCAAAGCATGTGAAGGTGAACGTCTGGAACGGGAACTATCCAAAATCGCGATTGATCCAACCCTGCCTCCTGAAGGGTTCGGCGAATCATGACTAGCCGTTCCCCCGCTGTAAACGGATTGTTATAGTTGTGGCTGTATTGGGCGCTACCAATGACAATCACGACTTCGTCAACGCTCTTGAGCACCGTTTTGATAGCTTCTAAATGCCCCAAGTGAAAAGGTTGAAATCTTCCAACAAAGAGCCCACGGCCACCCAAGAGCAGTCACTTCTCCTTGGTTGGCTGGTTCTAACTATTATGATTTGCTATGTGCTCATCAAAGGTTGATGGCGTTTAGAAACAGCCAAAAGTCTTCAATGCTTCCTACAAAACGGATTTCCATGTAATCAGGCTTGAAGTTTGTGCCTTCGCCTGAAGGATTCTTAAAGAACCCAACTGTGTGAGGGAAATGATCTTCAAATTCTGACCTGTTTAATATCTCTCCTAGCCTGACGCGTTCTTCCTGCGGTTGTTGTTTCTTTCTGTCAGTGAATAGTACATAGTAATCTTGGTATTTCCCTCGATTGCCCGAATCTGGAAAACAAAATACCCAATCGAGTTCTTGAAAGTGGAATTTCTTGAGTTGATAGCCCAAATCAGGTCAGAT
The DNA here is from genome assembly GCA_013330975.1 of Candidatus Bathyarchaeota archaeon. Taxonomy (GTDB): domain Archaea; phylum Thermoproteota; class Bathyarchaeia; order Bathyarchaeales; family Bathycorpusculaceae; genus UBA11855; species UBA11855 sp11852u. The sequence goes on along the minus strand of DUHG01000014.1, from coordinate 5,225 downwards.
ATTGATAAACGCAGGTTTTATTTAAGCCTCGCACAACCAATACAAATTCCGCCACATCAGTATCTTCCAATAAGACATGACTGCCTCTGAGGCGACTTTCTTCAACAAGCCTTTTACATCTTAGACTGCATGATTTACATGGATAAGTGCCGCAAAATATGGATCGAGCGCTCAAATATGTTTCCGTGCTTATGGTTTTGGTGCTGGTGGCGTCAGCTTCAACGGCGCTAATAATCTACTATGACCCTAGACCTAATGAAACGAGCATCAAAGTTGGTATCGCTTTCTGCGGTAACACGACCGCTGAAGCCAAGCTGCTCATAGACAGGACGAAGTCGTACACAAACCTTTTCATCCTAAATTCAGCTGGAAATCCGATAAATCGAAATCAAACGATGATTGAAGAAATTGGGGACTACGCGACTGCGAATGACCTGAATATCATAATTAACCTGGGATTTAACTCAACTGGGCAGCGCTTTCCCCGAAACTGGTTTTGGAGTCTGTCATCGCTTGATGGAATAAAGCAGCGTTGGACAGAGAGATGGGGTAAAAAGTTTCTGGGAATTTATTATAGCGATGAACCGGGAGGGATCCAACTGGATGGAGACTGGGACGCCTATTTCGCTTGGCTGAGCGCTTTGAGTCAGAATCCCAATTCGACGGCAGGGTTAAGATTTCCCTCAGTTTACGTTGATGCGATACATAGTCTGTCTGGGATTTACGATAAAATTCAGGCAGCCAATGGATCTACACCTGACGATTACGATGAGGAAGCAGATTTCTTCATCAGTGACGTTATCAGGAATGACCCTGGTTTCTCCTCGCTAAAGAAGTCTGGTTTCACCACCTTCACATCGGATTATGGCTTGTACTGGTTTGACTATTTGGGAGGATACGATGTCATGTTTGCTCAGATTGGCTGGAATTGCAGTTTGGCACAACAAATTGGTCTTGTCAAAGGGGCCGCGCGGACGCAAAATAAGGAGTGGGGCGTCATAATCACGTGGAAGTATGGCGATTATCCCTATCTAGATAGTGGTGACCAGATTTACAATCAGATGATGACCGCATATCAGGCTGGAGCAGACTATATTGTAATGTTTAATTATCCTATACTTGAAGGCAACGACTATGGTTTAATGGAGGAAGAGCATTTTCTCGCGCTTGAGAGGTTCTGGAACGACGCGATAGAAGAGACGAGAATTCACCCTGCAGACGATTCAAGCGTTACAGAAGCAGTGTTGGTGCTGCCAAGAAATTACGGATGGGGCATGCGAAGACCTGACGACTTGATCTGGGGATTCTGGGGACCGGATGAAAAAAGCATACCGATTGGAACGCTAATGGGAAAACTAATAGCCAAATACGGCGTGGATCTGGAGATAATCTATGAGGACTCTGCATACTCAATATTAAAAAGCAAATACAAGAACGTCTACTACTGGAACTCAACATTGTAGAAAGTTACGGTTTTGCAGTGTGCAGCAATTTTCATGAGCCAGATTGGTTGTCTCTACGACCAAGAAGGGGGTTGGCGCATGTCGGTCAAACCAACCAAAAAGACGCTAAGATTATGCGGCTCTCAATGGCATTTTGGGCATAGTAGCATGAGAAATGAGAAATTAACCCTAAAACTGAGCAGATGTGTCGCCTGCGATGCCTCCTTTGTCTGCAACCAGACTAAGTTGTCGTTTTTGAATCGATAGGCATATCATGAAATATGTTAGGGATACACCCAAAGGGTGTGGTCAGCATAATTTTCAGACTTATCTCAGGAAGCGTGATTCCATTCTCATGTGTTCGCTAACCTTTGCTGCCACAACGAAGGCAATAGGAACTACGTATAGCGGTTCCGTTTTGTTGAAGACAACAAAACCAATCTAGCCAGTTTGGTCATGTTCTCTGACTTGACGTTTCTAGCAGATTCAAATTAGTCGGATTTTTTGTTTGGAGGATGACTGCAGCTCGTTCAAGACTACCCGATTTCCGCCCTTTACAGGACTGTATAAACTTTAATAGTTTGGCTTGAGTCTAATAACAACGCAAAAAGGTGAATGAGCTTGGAAGTTCAACAACCGCAAGCACAACAAGGCGGCATGGCATGGATTCCCGGTGCAACAACGATTGGGGTTGTTTGCCGAGAAGGAGTAATATTGGCTTCCGAAAAACGTGTATCCTACGGCTATCTTGTCGTCAGCAAAGGCGGCCGAAAAGTCTTCAGAATAACAGAGCAAATAGGTGCAGCCTGCGCAGGACTGGTCGGCGACATGCAAATCCTGACCAGAGAAGTGGAAGCACAAGCGAATCTCTATAGGATGGATGTGGGGAGAGCCATCTCGGTCCGCTCAGCGGCAAAGCTGATGTCAAACATACTTTTCAATCGCAGATATGCGCCTCTCATAACTCAGACCATAGTTGCTGGTTTGGACGAAGAGGGGCCCTCTTTGTTTGTTCTTGACGTTCTGGGCTCGCTAATACCCGACAAATACGCGGTCGTAGGATCAGGCACAGAAATAGCCATTGGTGTCCTCGAAGAAGGCTATAAGGAAGGCATGCAAATCACCGAAGCAAAGGAACTCGTGACGAGATCGATAAAGTCAGCAATAAGCAGAGACGTTATGAGTGGAGACGGCATTGACTTCCTTATAATAACCAAAGACGGCATAACAGAAGAATCCACAAAGTTCTGAATTGTGAGATTCAAGATTCAGAACCAAGACAGAGCCGGCAACAGGCTAAAATGGCTCAGTCAGTAGGAGAACCTTGCCGTGCAGTTCGCCACAAGCCTTTCTGAAGGAGAGTTTCTCATCAAACTCGCCCGGAACGCAGTCAAGGAATATCTGCACAGCCAAAAGTACATTGAAACTCCAGCCAACACCCCTGGAAAACTCCTTGAGCGATATGGAGTTTTTGTCACTATAAGCAAATTGCACCAAGGAGAAAAACGACTTCGCGGCTGCATTGGATATCCTTATCCGACCAGCCCTCTTGCAGACGCGGTTATTGATTCTGCGATTAATGCCGCAACGCAAGATCCGAGATTCAAACCGCTTTCGGAAGGAGAACTGCATGAAGTTATCTTTGAAGTTAGCGTGCTCACTCCTCCTGAATTGATTGAAACCTCAAAACCACAAGATTATATATCTAAATTTAAGGTCGGCGAACATGGTTTGATAGTGGAAAAAAACTGGACCAAAGGTTTGCTTCTGCCCCAAGTGCCAGTTGAATGGAATTGGTGTGAGGAAGAATTCCTATGCCAATGTTGCATGAAAGCAGGGCTCATGCCAGACGCGTGGCTTGAAAAAGAAACTCGTGTTTACAAATTTAGAGCAATAGTCTTCGAAGAAGAGACTCCTGGGGGCAAAGTGAAAAGGAAAGCGCTCAATGAAGAATAAGAAAGACTTTGCGAAAAATCACTGTAAAACAGTTTTGATAATTTCGACTGTGCGATTCAATCCTTTGAAGTTATTCGAAACCTTATTCAGCTTTTCGACGTTATTGCGATAAGCAGCTTGCTCTTTTTCGATGGTTCTTAAGGCTCGCCCCAGTTGTGTCTTGGTCCTCGCAACAATTGAGCAGTTCAAGAATTGCAGCTTCATACCATTGCCCAGTTGTTCAGGTTGTGTTGGAACGACAATGCTTGGTTTCGCATATTTTATCGTTTCGAAGCATGTTATGTGACCTCCGCTGAAAATCACCAAGCTTGCATTCTTCAAGCGATCCTCGCGCTCTTGAGAAGATAGCCAAGTGTTAATAGTGCAATTAGCAATTTTTTTGGTTTTCTTCTCGCCAGGTTTTCCGAGACTCACNNCTACCAATGTTGTGTCAGAAAAACTGCCAACGAACTCGACTTTTTCCTTTATTCCTAGGCTTTCTAAATCTCCGATATTAAATTCGCTAACAGTATAAGGCGGTGGATTGTCGGGCACCACTATCTTCAAGCACTTTTTCATGTAACGTTCAGTAAACCTCTGGCCTGGAGTAAAAAGAGGTGACAAACCGAAACCAGGTCTGATGAGGTTGGTAATGTAAACAGATGGAATCTGCCACTTTTGCCCAAGCCTCAGAGTGTGGATGTCACCATCTGAAACGAGAAGATCTGGTTCGATTTCTCTGATATGTCGCCTGAGGTCGTAATATCGATGAATTGTTTCCATTGAATTGGAACTCTTGACTTCAAATTTACGCTTCTCTCCATTGAAAATTGGAAGAGGAAACAAGATATTGAGTAGTGATGCGGAAGTAATTATCCCATGCGCATTTTCGTACCAAGCGATCGGAGCGCAATAGTGGACGTTCCTAAAGGCCTTTCCCAATATTTTATAGGCTTCCCCGCCAGAGAAGAAGAAAATTTCATGCCCATCTGCTTCAAGTTTCTTTCCCAACTCAATTGTTCGTGAGGCATGCCCCAAGCCAAGTTCGGAACAGGTGTAAAGCAGTCGCATAACCCAAAGATGATCAAGTGATCTATTTTAGNNAGAATCCTTGAAACAAGACTAATGGAGATTCTAGCAGAAGATGTGGGACAAGGCGATGTAACAGTGGCTGCCATTGTCCCAGAAGATACTATCGTGGAGGCAGAAATCCGTGCCCAAGAAGATGGAGTCGCTGCTGGGATCGAAGAGATTGTTGTTCTGGCTCAGAGTCTCGCTCTCGAAGTAGAAGCAAGAGTCTCTGACGGAGACAAGTTCAAGAACAGTCAAGTGATTATTAAGGTAACAGGGAATGCACGAACTATTCTCACGGCTGAGCGGACAATTCTGAATCTTCTTTCGCGCATGAGTGGCATAGCAACAGCAACAAAAAGATTGGCCGAAAAAATCACAAGGGCCAACCCTACTGTTAGAATAGCAGCAACTCGAAAAACAGCTCCAGGAATGGTCTTTTTTGACAAGAAAGCTGTACAGATAGGCGGAGGAGATACGCATAGACTGCATTTGGATGAT
>DUHG01000014.1:0-174 GCA_013330975.1 Candidatus Bathyarchaeota archaeon | reverse complement strand
ATCACCAGATTAATATAACAAAGAAACCACAAACAAGTCCCTGATAGGCTCTCAAGACACAAAGGAGATTAGCGCGACTTCAACTATCGCAGCAACAACTAATAATACCGCACTAATTGCCACAAAAATGCTTGCTTTTTTCAACTCACCCACACCACGTTTTTGAAGGAGACG
>DUHG01000084.1:22054-29175 GCA_013330975.1 Candidatus Bathyarchaeota archaeon | reverse complement strand
CTCTTCAAGAAGTGCCTTTCCAACGTCAGTAAGTTTGGCGCCTCCACCCCCAGTCTTGCCGCCCTTGTGGGTCTCGACAACATTCTCACCAACAGCTTCTTGTATCTCTTGTAGATAGTTCCACAAGTAGCGATATGACATTCCCAGTTTTTCTGCGGCTTTCGAGAGCGACTGTCTAGCGTCGATTTCTCTGAGAATTTCGGCTCCGCCCTTGCCAAGAATCGGCTTTCCTTGAATCTCTATCCAGATTTTGCCTGAAGGCCTGTGCTGATTTTGAGCTTCCATCGTGTCTAGAATGGGTTCGCGGAATATTTATAAACTTTAGCCGATATGAATGCAAACACATAACGGTGAACTAAAACGCAAACCTGGCAGAAACTCCTTTCAGTAGCTGTACTCGCAACAATAATCGTAATAGCAGGAACCCTCGTCTACATGAACTACTTCGCAAAACGCCGCCTAATAATATCCACAACCACAAGCCTCTACGACACCGGGCTGCTCGACGAGATAGAGAAACAATACGAAGCAACTCACGCGATTGATATTCAAATAATATCCGCAGGAACAGGCATAGCAATCGAACACGCCAAAAACGGCGACGCCGATCTTATCCTTGTCCATGCTCCCTCACAAGAGAAGACCTTTTTGGAGCAAGGGTGGGGAGTGAACAGAAAAATCATGGCGTATAACTTCTTTACAATTGTCGGACCAGCAGATGACCCCGCACAAATTGCAGGCAAAACAGCGAACGAAGCTCTATTCAACATCCTATCCTACGGTCAAAACATGCCCGACCAATCAGGTCAAACCAAAATATGGGTCTCCAGAGGAGACAATTCCGGTACACATTCAAAAGAACAAAGCTTGTGGAAAGCAGCAGGTTACAACTACACTGAAATTTCTACGGATCCATGGTTCGCAAGCGTGGGTTCTGGCATGGGCGACACATTAAGTGTGGCTAACCAGAAAAATGCCTACACGCTTTCAGACATAGGCACATTTCTGAAATTTCAAAAAGAAGGCGTAATATCGTCAGTCGCTCTGCTGCAAGAAGAAAAATCACTATTGAACGTTTACAGCGTCATGGCAGTCAACCAGACAGTCCCAGCCAACCAAACTTATCATGAAAACATAAACTATGCTGATGCAATGGAATTCATAATATACCTAGTCTCCCCGGAGACGCAACAATTCATTGAGAACTTTGGCAAAGCCGAATATGGACAAAGCCTCTTCATAGGCGCAGTACAACCGCTCAAAGACAACGCTCCACAACCCATCGTCCAATGGATCCAGGACGCAGCCTACTTTGACGGATCAGAATGTCCACCGCAATACAGACATGGCTATCCACAGCTCTACCAATAGAGGAAAAGGTAATTGGTCGATATCATAGGCGGATTAGCAAAAGCACTAGAGATGATATTCACAGGAGATCCAATACTTTACGGCATCCTCTACCGCTCCCTCCTTTTTTCCGGGATTGCCTTAATTCTAGCTGTACTATGGGGAACCCCCATAGCGATGTTCCTAAGTCTAAAAAACTTCAGAGGCAAAACACTTGTCAAGACGTTCTTCAATTCTCTAATCGGTATTCCCACTGTTGTCCTTGGCTTGGTTCTATACCTCATCTTCTCAAAAGGTGGACCACTTGGCTTTCTCGAACTTCTTTACACGCCAGCCGCCATAATCATTGGAGAAGCCATACTCGTAACACCCATATTGATTAGCATAATGACCAATGCCATAGAAGCGGTAGATCCGCAAATAGTGAATTTAGCAAAGACACTTGGAGCCTCAGAATCACAAGCTTCCATCGCAGTCTTGAAGGAAGCAGTAAGCGGTGTACTTCTAAGCAACATAGCCAGTTTCAACAGAGCCATAGCCGAGCTCGGAGTGGTTTTGTTGGTTGGCGGCAACATAGCTGGATATACTGACGTCCTCACAACCGCTATCGCACGTTACACTGCAAGAGGCGAACTAGATCTGGCAATAGCTCTCGGAATAATCCTAATGGCAATTGTATTCTCAATTAATGCAATAGTAATTATGGCTCGCAAAGCCAAATGGCTAGTCACGATTAGGCGGATGCCTCAACAATGAAACGAAATACTGACTTATACAGATGATATGAAATGGAAGCAATGGCTGAGCTTAAAAACGTAACCAAGACCTATGGAGACAAAATTGTACTAGACAGCATAAATCTGAAGATCAATAAAGGGGAAATCCTTGCATTGCTCGGACCCAACGGCTCAGGAAAAACGACAATACTGAAAATCTTTTCCCTCCTTGAGCCCCCAACAAATGGTGAAGTGACTATTTCAGGAGAATCAGTGAATACGAAAAACACAGAGAGAATTCGCATGCTGGTTACCCTTGTTTTCCAGAAAACCACTCTGTTCAGCACATCAGTTTACAATAATGTCTCATATGGTCTGAAAATAAGAAAAATGCCAAAAGAAACGTGCAACCAAGCTGTAAAAAAAGCACTAGAGCTGGTAAAACTGGAAGGTTTTGAAAATCGTTCTGCATCAAAGCTATCAGGAGGCGAGCAGCAGCGAGTTGCGCTTGCCAGAGCTTTGGTTCTAGACCCCACGCTCCTTCTTCTAGATGAGCCAACCGCAAACTTAGACCCCAAAAACGCCTCCATACTTGAGGAAATAATCGCCAAAGTAAATCGCGAACTGAAAACCACAATTGTTCTAGCAACCCACAACATGTTTCAAGCCAAAAAGCTTCCACACCGAATTGCGCTGATCAGCGAAGGAAAAATCACCGAAATAGGTCAGCCGGTCGATATATTCAACAAGCTCTCGAGAGACCTGGTAAGCTTCGCCGCACTTGAAAACACCTTCAAGGGAAAAGCACATGCCACCGGCAAAGGCACAACAGTAATCAACATCGGTAACGGTGTCAAAATCGAAGTCACTGCTCAAAGAACCGGAGAAGCAACATTATTCGTAAATCCTCAGGATATTATTCTCTCCAAAACTGCCTTGGAGTCTAGCGCACGAAACGTGTTCAAGGGCAGAATAACCGAAATCTCAGACTTGGGAACTCTGGTGAAGCTAACAGTAAACGTTGGCAACCCCTTCACGATTCAAATAACGAAAAGATCTTTCGCCGAAATGGGGCTAAACTTGAATGCTCAAGTATATNNGCTCTCAACTCATCCAATATGACCAAGGCTTCTCCGAGAGACATGTGCAGCCTGTTCGCAAGCTCGACCGCCGTCAAATCAGGAGTTTCACGCAACATGGTCTCGCGAGTATATGCTTTGTGATGTGGATACATAACCATTGAATGGACAGCTTCGGCAAGAAGAATCCAGAGTCTTTCTTTGGTAAACTCGTCTAGGTTCATATGCATCAGCTCTAAATCTATTCACTAGTCATTATTCAGCTTAACGCAGTTGCTTCGAATGAGATATTCAGACCCGGTTAGCAAACGGGTCATTGCTTGATTCCTTTTGATGTTTCGGTTTTTGGCGGGAGGCACCCGATCCTAGGAAGCACTTTCAAAGCTAGAAAACCACCAAGGATCAATCCCGAAAAAAATGAGGTCAAGTACATTGCTCCATACACAAAAGCGGACCAGTCTGGGATTAAGAGAAATTGGAGAACAACCACATTGCTCGCAGCTGAAAACCCGCTTGCCAAACAAATCGAAGGCGAATTCTTTTTCCGCAGCAGCAACAGTACAGCATCCAAGACCAGGCCTTCAACTAAGGATAACAGAAGAACAAACAGTCCGAGATGGCTGAAAAGCAGCGCCTCAATCAAACCCTTCAAGACTCCAGCTAAAGTTGCAGATCCACCATACTTCACAATTACGGCGGCGAGAACAAGCCAGAAAACGTGCAAGCCAGACAGAAGTTGCCCAGCAACTGGGGTTCCACCCGAGATCACAGAAAGAAATCTGCCAGCATAGCCGATAAATACGCTTGAGACTGCGCCCAGAGCACTCAGAAGCGCCAAGGTCGCAAACCTCACAGATGTATGATGAATATAACGGCTTTCCAGCAGTTCTAGTGTACCTCCCCTTTCCAATCTTTGTTCTCTTTATTCCCTTTGAACGGTGTATGCGATAAGAAAAAGAAGTTTAAGGCTTTTAATAGCATGCTCTTCAAAAGCTTGGCCAACTGAAATTTGAAGGCACACCCACACACTAATAGTTGGCTAAAATCTTGGAAACGTCACCAATAGTTGGCGAAAGAAGGCGGCTCCAGAAGCCCAGCCTCATTTTAAATAGTTTGAAGGTTTCTTGCACATAAGGGGAAAAGCAGATGCCGATCAAAGCAGTAGTATTTGATCTCGACGGAACCATATCCGCCTTCAACCTCGACTACAAAACAATGAGAAATCAAGTGAAAACTATGCTCGAGGCAAAAGGGGTTCCATCTTCGCTTCTTTCCGTCAATGAAAGCGTTTTCGAAATGCTCAGAGAGACAGAAAGATGGGCAAGGAAATCGAACAAATCCCAGCAATTTCTGGCTGAAATTAAGGATGAAGCTTTGGCAATTGCAGAAAAACACGAGTTGGAAGCGGCTTCGAACACAGAGGTTCTGCCAGGGGTTTCGGAGACTCTAAGAACGCTTAGAAACATGGATCTGAAGATTGGCTTGTGCACTATCAACAGTGAAAAATCAGTCAATTGCATTCTTGAACGATTCAACCTGGCAGAATTCTTTGACGTCACAATAACACGAAATCAAGTAGCAAACGTGAAACCCCACCCCGAACATATTGAAGCTGCAATGAAAGTACTGGACGTTGGCGTTGAGGAGGTCGCCGTGGTGGGAGACAGCAGTGTTGATATGAAAAGCGCATCGCAGCTAGGAGCCATCGCCATTGGGCTGCCCACAGGCATTTCAAAAACTGAACAACTTGTAGATGGTGGAGCAAACTACATCGTGACTTCAATCCTCGACCTTCCCGAACTCATACAAAAAATTAACAAGCCGCAGCAAAAATGCCCTGAATGAATCGAAAACGCATTAGAGAAGCCTGAAAGTTGAAGACCTTATTTTTCCCTTTGAATCCACAACGACTGTGAACCGTTCGGGCCACTGGCCATCTCCAAACTGAATAGGAGACGTGCCGGTGACAACCCAAAAGTTGTCTTGTATCTCGGCAAACATAACCTCAATCTTCTCTGTATTCTTTTGCTTCTTGAGAAAATCAACAACTATTTGGCTTGCGACTTCCTGCGAAAGCTGAGGCATCTGGACGATTTCCCTTTTCTTACGCATATAGTAGCAAGAAACAGAGGCATTAAGAGTTATGAATAGAAAATCGAGATTCTGGCTACACTTGATACCCCGATAGCTTCAAATCCAAAATCAATTCAAACAATCGTAAGAGTCAAACATGAGCAAGAAGGCGCGAATAGTCTTCCATCTAGACATGGATCATTTCTATACGGCCGTCGAGCAAAGAGAACACCAACAATACAGTGGCAAACCAGTAATCGTGGGTGCTGACCCAAAAGGCGGCGAAGGCAGGGGAGTAGTCAGTACCAGCAACTACGAGGCGAGAACAACGGGCGTTAGGTCTGGCATGCCCATCTCGCGCGCTTGGAGACTTTGCCCAGAAGCCATCTATCTGACCCCAAACTTTCCACTGTACATACGGGTTTCAAACGCAATCATGGATATTATACGACTACATGCTGACAAATTCGAACAATGGGGAATCGATGAAGCATTTCTCGAGGTCACAAATTCCGTTGAAAACTATCTTGAAGCCGAAGAACTAGCGAAACTAATCAAACACGAAATAATAGCGAAGGAAAGACTAACATGCAGCATTGGAATCGGTCCCAACAAACTCATAGCAAAGATCGCAAGTGACTTCCAAAAACCAGATGGTCTGACGACTGTTAAACCAGAAAACGTTGAAGAATTTCTGGCACCACTCCCTGTACGCAAACTCCTCTGGGTCGGACGAAAAACGGAAGCGAAACTAAAGCCAATTGGGATCAACACCATAGGCGATCTCGCGCGATACGATCCAAATGTCTTGACTGAAATGTTCGGCGCTCTGGGTGCACAAATGTATCTAATGGCACGAGGGATCGATAACAGTGAAGTTGAACAACGAACCGAAACAAAGTCAATAAGCCGCGAAACAACTTTCGAAGAAGACGAAACCGACTTCCAAAGTGTGCTTAAAGCTTTGGACAAGCTCTCAGATGCAGTCATAGAAGAAGTGGTTGAACGCAACTTCTTTTTCAAGACTGTCACAGTCAAAGTCAGATACGAAAACTTCGAGACGCATACTCGTGGCAAAACCCTCCAATTCATGACTAACCGACCGCANNGAGTATTTCGATTTTATCTCCGCATCCGCAATTTTGGCAATCATTGCCTTTGAAACCAGAATGTACTTGACATCTGTGAGATCTGCCAATTCGGCAGGCTTCTGATCCTGGGTGACTAGAACAAAACCGTTTTTGCCAGCATACTCGACGACTTCTCTGTCTTTCGCAGCTTTCAACCCTGCCTCTTGAGCGGTTGCAACTTGATAGCCCAAAGTTTCAAAATATTCCTTCAAGCCAGCGTACATTTCGTCAAGCAGCAACTTCAAACCTGATTCGGTCTCCAATAAAGTATCCGGAGAAACTTGTATTTACCTTTTTAATTTGTCTTCCAAAGTGCTTGGTCAGAAGCTGCAAATAACGCAGGGTAGCACACATCATTCACTGAATCGAAGAAACCTTGTCGACTGAAAACTTGGTTATTTGCCGCCAGAGTTGACCTTTCTACTAACAAGGTAGAGACTGACGAAGACCAGAATGGCCCCACCAATCTGAACCAAAGTCATGCTTTCTCCAAGAAGAATCCATGCCGATGCAACTGCGAAAACAGTCACTATATTCTCGTACAAGGCAGTTCTAGAGCTACCTATTCGCTTAACGCCTGTATACCATATGACATAACCCAGCCCGATAGCAATCAACGCGGAAAAAACAAGACTGAACCACGATGATGATGAAATGGCACCCCAGTTCTGAGCACCTATTGAAGGAATTGCTACTAAAACTAATGGGATGGTTCCAATAGCCATTGTCACCGCTGTCAGCTTGAGCGGAGAATACTCAGTCAGCATTGGTTT